>JAKSRU010000059.1 GCA_024403475.1 Lachnospiraceae bacterium
GGCATATCATTTTTACTAATCAGCTGATAATGATCATCTGCATAACAATAATAATGACCATGATACCTGCTGTATACAACACCATCATACTTGTAATAGTCCAAGGAGTAATAATGCTTTATCGGAGCCAACACTATAAAGAATGAGCTTGTAAATATAGCAATCAATACAAGCAATTTCTGTCTGATAGGAAAGCCTTTATTTACAGACCGAAAAAAGAAAAGTGCCACTATCCCGGTAATTACAGTTGCAATTATCAAAGGAATAAGTGAAGAACGAATTAGTGTAAGTACCATAATAAAAAACAGTACAAAATAAATTACAGCTACAGAAATATCTATCGAATCTGTTTTAACAACATACTTGCCTACTTTTATATTATAGTTAGTATAATAAACGGTTTGGCCATTAAGCTGAGTATATGATCTGTATTTTCTTTTATTGGCTTCTAATGCTTCAAGCTCTTCTTTTCGTTCTTTTCTCTCACGTTTTATCTGCTCAATGTCTTTGGTTTGGGGTTCGGATAATACACATCCCATATTTTTCATCTGTAAAACAGTATTTACCGCCATACATGAAGGACAATTAGCCAGACTATCATCATATTTTTTACCGCACTCTTCACATATCACAGTTATTCCCCCATCGCCGGATAAGCATTAATATATTAAATATTTGTATGTACCAGTTTAGGCTTATAACCTTCTTTTTCAAGTGCAGCAATAATATCATTCTTATGTGCAGTACCAAAGGCTTCAAGCGTAATTCTAAGCTCTACGGCAGCACTTCTGTTGATTGATACAAACTGATTATGCTCAAGCTTAATAACATTACCGCTGACACTGGCAATAAGTCCTGATACCTTGTGAAGCTCGCCCGGCTTATCAGGAAGCAATACTGATACGGTAAATATCCTGTCTCTGAGAATAAGTCCCTGCTGAACAACAGAAGACATCGTGATGACATCCATATTACCACCGCTTAAGATTGCTACAATTCTCTTATCCTTTACATCCAACTGCTTAAGAGCTGCAACAGTAAGCAAACCGGAATTTTCTACTATCATCTTATGATTCTCAACCATATCAAGGAACGCAACTACAAGGTCCTGATCCTCAACAGTTATAATATCATCGATATTTTCCTTGATATAAGGGAAAAGCTTAGCTCCTGGAGTCTTAACAGCAGTACCATCAGCTATTGTACTAACATTAGGAAGTGTAACCACATGTCCCTCGTTGAGTGACGCCTTCATGCAGGCAGCACCTGCAGGTTCAACTCCTATTACCTTAATCTTAGGATTTAAGAGCTTAGCGAGTGTAGAAACGCCTGTTGCCAAGCCACCTCCGCCAATAGGCACAAGAATATAATCAACCAGTGGAAGTTCCTTGACAATTTCCATCGCAATTGTTCCTTGACCGGTTGCAACTGTTAAATCATCGAAGGGATGTACAAAGGTATATCCATGCTCCTCTGCAAGCTCATAAGCCTTGGCACATGCATCATCATATACGTCTCCAAACAGCACGACCTCAGCACCATAGCTCTTAGTACGATTGACCTTAATAAGTGGAGTTGTTGTAGGCATTACAATAGTAGCCTTTACACCATAAGCCTTTGCTGCATAAGCAACTCCCTGGGCATGATTACCCGCCGAAGCAGTAATAAGCCCCTTGGCTCTCTCCGCCTCAGAAAGAGTACTAATCTTATAATATGCTCCGCGAAGCTTGTACGCTCCGGTATGCTGCATATTTTCCGGCTTCAAATATACCTTGTTTCCTGTCTGAGCACTAAAGTATTCAGAAAAAACAAGCTTAGTTTCAGAGGTAACCTTGGTTACTGTTTCTGAAGCCTCTTCAAATTTATCAAGAGTAAGCATCTGCTCATCCATTTTCATATCTCCTAAACTAACTATTTAACATCAAATAGCGCATCCACAAATGCCTGTGAATCAAATTTCTGCAAATCCTCCAAGGATTCTCCGACACCGATATACTTAACCGGGATGTTGAGCTCCTTCTGTATCGCCACAGCAATTCCACCCTTTGCGGTTCCATCCATCTTGGTAAGAACTATTCCGGTAAGAGGTGCAACCTCAGAAAACTCCTTTGCCTGAACAAGTGCATTCTGTCCTGTTGTTCCGTCAAGAACAATCAAGTTCTCTCTGTGAGCATTAGGATACTCACGATTAATAATTTTATCCATCTTACGAAGCTCTTCCATAAGATTTTTCTTGTTGTGAAGTCTTCCTGCTGTATCTATCAAAAGAACATCTACATTTCGTGCTTTAGAGGCCGCTACAGCGTCAAATACGACGCTTGCAGGGTCTGCGCCATTAACAGAGCCTACAATAGGTACATCCGCGCGTTTAGCCCATACCTCGAGCTGATCTGCTGCAGCTGCTCTAAAGGTATCCGCTGCAGCAATAAGCACCTTACGGCCGCTATTTTTTAATTTTGCAGCAAGCTTACCAACCGTTGTGGTCTTACCAACACCGTTTACACCGATTACCATTACAATTGAAGGCTCATTCTCAAATGCATACTCAGTCTCACCAACCTGCATCTGCTCTCTAATGCTGTCTATGAGAATCTGTCTGCATTCTTCGGCTTTCTTTAAGTGCTTTTCCTTAACCTTAGCCTTTAAATTATTAATTATAGCTTCGGTTGCAGTTACGCCTATATCACCCATAATGAGAATCTCTTCGATTTCTTCATAGAAATCATCATCAATCTCACTGGCTGAAAAAATAGCATTAAGATTACCTACTATATTATTACGAGTCTTTGTAAGTCCCTGTTTGAGTCGTGCAAAAAATCCAAGCTTTTCTTCAACCACTTCTGCAGCAGTTTCTTCGACTGTTTCTTCAACTGCTTCTTCGACCGTTTCTTCGGTTGCTTCTTCAACTGTTTCTTCAGCCGCTTCTTCAACTGCTTCTTCAACCGCTTTCTCAACTGTTTCTTCGGCTGTTTCTTCAGCTTTTACCTCAGCAGTTTCTTCCGCAGCATTAATATCCTCTGTAACAACAGCATCAATTGTTTCTGCAGTTACTTCTGCCTCATTATTTTTCTTCTTAAAAAACCACATAAAATCTCCTAACCAGACTATGCATCCAAATCCTTTTCAATAAGATTTACACTAACAAGGGTAGATACACCCTTCTCCTGCATGGTAATACCGTAAAGTCTGTCTACACGCTCCATTGTTCCTCGTCTGTGGGTGATAACAATGAACTGTGTGTTCTTGGTGAGCTTATGAAGATAGCTTGCAAATCTTCCGACATTCGAATCATCCAGCGCAGCCTCAATCTCATCGAGCAGACAGAAAGGTGAAGGCTTAAGATTCTGAATTGCAAACATAAGCGCAATAGCCGACAAAGCCTTCTCACCACCGGAAAGCTGCATCATATTCTGGAGCTTCTTTCCCGGAGGCTGTGCGATAATCTTAATTCCTGCTTCAAGGATATCTTCATCCTCCATAAGCTCAAGAGTTCCCTTACCGCCTCCAAACAGTTCCTTAAATACTCGGTCATACTCATTACTGATTTCAGAGAACTTTTCGGTAAACTGCTTACGCATTGACTCATCAAGCTCATCAATAATCTTCTGAAGAGTAGCTGCCGCCTCAACAAGGTCGTTCTGTTGAGTCTTCATAGTGTTATAGCGTTCAGAAATCTCTTTATATTCTGCAATAGCATTAACGTTTACATCGCCAAGCTTTTTAATCTTATCCTTTATCTCAGCAATATCACGTTTCATCACAGTAAGGTCTGTCATTGACTCATCTCTGATAGATGCCGCATCCGAAAGAGTAATCTCATATTCATTCCACATATAATTAATATGAGACTCGATTGATTCCTCGCTTCTTTCCTTCTGAGATGTAAGTCTGAATACTTCCTTATCCAGCGCATTAATCTTGGTGCTGAGAGCTTCTGTATCCTCAAAGAATGACTTCTGCTTCTTTGAAAGTTCTTCCTTCTTAAGGAGGTCATCCATAAGACTTTGCTTCTTGTTATCAGCATCAGAATATGAAGCCTCTATAGTTGCATTAATCTCACTGATATTGTGCTTCTTCTCCTCAACAGCCTTAGCATTAGCCTCCAAAGCATTGTTAACTGCTTCAAGCTCTTCATTTGATTTTGAAAGCTCGCTATCAATTCTGTCCAGATTTGCCTGCTTGAAGGATTTAGCCTGACGCATCTTCTGAACCTCAATCTCCCAGGCTGCCGCTTTAGAAGAAGCTTCAGATTCCTCACGATGCTTATCATCCAATTCTTTTTGAAGTGCAGAAATCTCCTCCTGCATTTTAGCCTCGAGTGCCTCACTGTTCTTGAGTTCATCTGCAGCACTTTCCTTGCCGTCTTTTATCTCAAGAAGCTGAGTCTCGATATCCTTCTGCTCCTGCTGGATAGAAAGAGCATTCTCTGTTTCTTCCTCCATTCGCTCACGAACGGCAGCAAGATTAATTCTGGCAGTATTCTGCTTAATCGTGGTATCCTGAATACTCAGTTTCAGGTTTTCAAGCTCCTTGCGCTTCTCTGTACGGAGATCACGCATATCATTAAGCTCTTTATCTTCCTTTTCAATAAGCTTAGATAATTCCTCAACCTTTTTCTCAAGGTCTGCAATCTCACGTCTCTTTCCAAGGAAATTGGTATTATTCTTAAATGCACCACCACTAATAGCACCGCCGGGTACCAAAAGCTCACCCTCAAGGGTAACCATTCTGATAGTATAGTGATATTTTCTTGCAATTGCAGTTGCATGATCTACAGTATCAACAACAACAAATCTGCCTAACAGGCTTTCAGCAATATCATTGTATTCAGGCGCAGTTTCAACAAGAGTGTGTGCAAGTCCGAGTACGCCCTTCTCATCAAGCACTTCAACAGCCTTGATTTTCTGAGGATTAGCAACAGCATCCATAGGGAGGAAGGTAGCTCTACCAAGCTTACCCTCTTTAAGGAATTTGATAAGCTTTTTAGCAGTTTCCTCATCCTTGGTTACAATATTTTGAATATTTCCGCCAAGAGCAGTTTCAATTGCAGTTTCATAACGCTTATCAACCTTGATAATATCCGCTACTACACCAACGATACCCTTAAAGGTATCCTTCTGCTCCATAACCTTCTTTACACTGCCACCATATCCTTCATAGCGCTCTGCTATATCGAGCAGCGCCTGAAGACGAGATTTTTCCTGATGATAAAGGTTCTGATTCTCTCGAAGCTTGGTATCCTTAGCATTTATCTGCTCTCTCATGCCGCTTATCTCTGAATCAAGGTTACGTTCCTTTTCATTCAGTTCCTTAATCTCTTTACTGATAGCTTCAAATTCAGCCTCCATCGTGCGAATTGAATCCTCACGCGCAGCCTCATCTGACTTAGCTCTAAGGAGCTTAGAATTAAGCTCAGCTCTTCTAACGGCAATCGTTTCGTTCATAGAGTCAAAACGGCTCATCTTTGCCTTGATTGTCGCTCTCGAATTAAGTTCGTTGATTATAACATTTTTATCACTCTCAACCTTCTTGTTGAGTTCTTCAATGGTATTCTGAATTGCAGCAAGATTCTCAGAAAGCTCTGCAGCTACACGTTCGATTTCCTTAGACTGCTCATCGGCTTCTCTGTTGTCAGCAAGAATACTCTCGCGTTCCTGCTGCTTTTTGTTAATCTCATCTGTGATAGCTTCTTTTCTCTCAAGATAATAAGAATCACTTTCTCCTGCCGATCTGATTTGCTCATTCAAAAGATTAATCTGACCTTCAAGACGGCTTCTGTTAAGATCGGTGTCAGACAAAGCCTTACGGAAGTCATCAATCTCTTTTTCAAGTTCTGAAATAGCCTGCTGTACACGGTCATACTCCTCGCGGACACCATTGTACTGCCCCTTAACATCCTCAAGTTCACCGTTGGTTACACCAAGCTTTTCGGTGATTTCTTCAAGCTGCTTTTGAAGTCTTTGATTCTCAAGAAGAAATGCATTAACGTCAAGTGTCTTAAGTTCATCTCTATACTTAAGGAACTCCTTCGCTTTTTCTGACTGTCTTTCAAGAGGACCCACCTGTCTTTCAAGCTCAGATAAAATATCATTTACTCTGACAAGATTGGTCTGCTCATTCTCAAGCTTCTTAAGAGCAGTTACCTTACGTCGCTTAAATTTAACAATACCTGCAGCCTCATCAAATAATTCACGACGCTCCTCAGGCTTACCGCTTAAAATCTTATCAATCTGTCCCTGTCCGATGATAGAATATCCTTCTTTACCTACACCGGTATCATAGAAAAGCTCATTAACATCCTTAAGACGGCAAATAGTGCCATTGAGAAGGTACTCACTTTCACCTGATCTGTAGAGTCTTCTGGCAACGGTAACCTCATCATAGTCAATCGCAAGAGCGTGATCCGTATTATCAAAGGTAATTGCAACATAAGCATAGCTTAAGGGCTTACGCAGCTCGGTTCCCGAGAAAATAACATCCTGCATCGAACCGCCACGAAGCTGCTTAACACTCTGCTCACCAAGTACCCATCTTACAGCATCGGCAACATTACTTTTACCGGAACCGTTAGGTCCGACAATACCGGTTATTCCATTATGAAATTGAAATAATATCTTATTTGCAAAGGACTTAAAGCCCTGCACCTCAATACTTTTTAGAAACATATATACCCTTTTCCTTCAATTTGAGCAGTGCCTGATATGCTGCCTGCTGTTCTGCGGCCTTCTTGGTTCTTCCTTTACCTATGCCAAGAGCCTCTCCCTCAACATTTACCTCAACGATAAATTCCTTTTCGTGCTCAGGACCGTTTTCGTCCAGCACAATATACTCAAACTCTTTCTTAAGTTTACCCTGCAATATTTCCTGAAGATTACTCTTACTGTCATAAAACAGTACCTTATCTTCCAGATCGGACAAAATAAACCTTTCAATATGAGCCTTAGCTTTTTCCATTCCGCCATCAAGGAAAATTGCTCCGATTAGAGCTTCCATAACATCAGATGTGATGCTTTCTCGATCTCGTCCGCCGGTGGTCTCTTCGCCCTTGCCCAACAGAATATATTTGCCAAGCTCTATATCTCTGGCACAAAATGCCAGTGACGGCTCACAAACCATTGAAGCACGCATTTTAGTTAATTGACCTTCCGGCACATCCGGATATTTATGAAAAAGGAATTCAGATGAAACAACCTCAAGAACTGCATCTCCTAAAAATTCTAATCTTTCATAATTACCCGACTTGTTGATTTTCTGCTCATTTGCAAACGAACTGTGCGTAAGCGCTTGCTTTAGCAGAACTTTGTCACTAAAGGAATAGCCGATTTTTTCCTCCAGCTCACCAAAATTCAGATTATTCATTTTTCAAAAAGTACACCTTTCACAACAATTTTATTACAACCCAATAAATCAAAACACTCCCGGACAGCAAAATACTATCCGGGATAATGAAAACTTACATAAATTCACTATATGCTTAACATAACAAATGAAAAGTAATTAGTTCAAAGCTTCCTTGATAAGATCTGCAGCCTGTCCTACAGTAACAATTGATTCAGCGGTTTCTTCATCAATCTTAATATCAAAAGCATCCTCAATTCCCATAATAATCTGATAAACGTCAAGTGAATCTGCTCCAAGATCATCGGTAAAAGTTGAATCAGGAGTAATCTCCTCAGGATCTACATTCAATACCTCTGCAATAATTGACTTAAGCTTTTCAAATTCCATTTATTTGTCCTCTTTTCCTAATTTTCTTCAGTAACCGTCAATTCCTGACGAATCTTTTCATTTATCTCTAAATCAGTAAATTTAATACACTGCAAAAGTGAATTCTTAAATGCTCTGCTCGAACTGCTTCCATGAGTCTTAACCAACAGTCCCTTGCAGCCAAGCAAAGGAGCTCCGCCATAGCTCTCGGTATCAAAAGATTTAAGTGTCTTCTTAAGTGCTGACTTAATAAAAAGAGCACCTATTTTAGTCTTCAAATTAGAAGTCAAAGCACCTTTGATTTTCTTAATCAAAGCACTTGAGACACCTTCCATGGTCTTTAAGCAAACATTACCCGCAAAGGCTTCTGCGACAACAACATCTGCACCATCAAGACATACATCTCTTGCCTCACAGCTACCGATGAAATTAATATTCTTAACTTCCTTAAGAAGCGGGAAGGTTTCCTTTACAAGGGCATTACCCTTCTCCTCTTC
Source organism: Lachnospiraceae bacterium (assembly GCA_024403475.1). GTDB lineage: Bacteria > Bacillota > Clostridia > Lachnospirales > Lachnospiraceae > AC2028. Next base: position 8,205 of record JAKSRU010000059.1, read on the forward strand.
GGCACCGATATTAAGAATTCCTACTCTTGGAGATTTTACCCCAAGGAAGCACTCTGAATATATAGAACCCATCTGCGCGAACTGAACTAGATTCAAAGGCTTTGCATCAACATTAGCTCCGCAGTCCAAAAGGAATGAAACACCGCTGATTGTAGGTACAACCGTACCCAAGCATGGTCTGTCAATACCTCTGATTCTTCCGACAATTATTTGTCCGCCTACCAAAAACGCTCCACTGGATCCTGCTGTTACCAAAGCATCACAGGTGCCTTCTTTCACAAGATTCATGGCTTTTACCATCGAAGAGTCCTTCTTGTTTCTAACAGCCTTTACAGGGGGCTCTGCAGTCTCTATAACTTCACTGCAGTGAACAATCTCGATAGCATCGGCATTGTACTGATACTTACTAAGTTCAGCTCTTATCTCCGGCTCTTTACCGCAAAGATAAACCTTAAGACGCGGTTCAAGATTAATCGCCTCAATAGCGCCCTTGACGGTCTCTACAGGGGCATTATCACCGCCCATTGCATCGAGTGCAACTTTGACTACTTTATCCATCGCATCCTCAACATTATAATTTTTCAACATCCCTTCAAAACATTGATAGTCTATATTAAGAAGAGAAATCTTGTATTTATAAAATAAACTATACAAGAGCAAATTACAAAAATCAATATAAAAATTACTTTATTAATAAATGAAAAAAAAGCTGATCTTTCGATCAGCTTTTCGTATCTCTTATTAATCAGAGGCACAAATTATTCAACGTCGATAACCTGCTTCTTGTCATAAGAGCCGCAGTTCTTGCAAACTCTGTGGGGCATCATAAGTGAGCCGCACTTGCTGCACTTTACAAGAGTAGGAGCAGACATCTTCCAGTTAGCTCTTCTCTGATCTCTTCTTCCTTTAGAAGATTTATTCTTAGGGCAGATAGACATGATTTACACCTCCTTAGTGGTCTCGAATATATCTTTTAGTGCTGCCATGCGAGGATCCGGCACGAAGGTATCGCATCCGCAATCCCCCTCATTCAGATTATGTCCGCATACTAAGCAAAGTCCCTTGCAATCATCACGACACACAATCTTGACAGGCCAGTTTACTGTAATCTCATTGTACAAAAGAGCATCTGTGTCCAGCTGATAGCCTTCCATAAAATCATGGCTTTCGTCCTCTTCGTCATCGCTGACATAATCGGGTGCTGAACAGGTTCGCTCAAAGTCAATCTGAACTGTAATCTCCATCTCCTTAAGACATCTGTCACATGAAGCCTCGAAAGACATTGTGGTATGTCCACTCACCTTCGCTCTTCCTTCGTCAAGGTTCTCACAGCTAAGAACTAACTTATCTGCATTCAAAACCTTATACTCACCAAAGCTTCCGTTGAAGGATTCAAGATTAATCTCAATCTCTTCATTTATCACTTTGCCGGACGGTCTTAAAACATCTGAAAGATTAAGTAACATTATACTCTCCTGTGTACAAAACAATCACGCAAAATCGCACACTCGATTATTATAGTAACGAGTGTGCGATATGTCAAGCGATAATTTTAAATTATGTAAATTTATTTCCACAAGATAATGTGCTTACTATCTATTTTCAATGGGAACATAATCTACATGATGTCCGACATACTTATATGCAGGACGTACAATCTTTCCGGCATTGAGAATTTCCTCAAGTCTGTGTGCACTCCAACCTGAAATACGTGCAATAGCAAATATAGGAGTGAACAGTTCTTCAGGAATTCCGAGCATGCTGTAAACCAGTCCGCTGTAGAAGTCTACATTAGCACATACTTCCTTGTGCACATGTCTCTTTTCCATGATAAGACGACCGGCAATCTTTTCTACTCTCTCATAGAATTCAAAATCAGCAGTGCGGCCCTTCTCTTCTGCAAGCATTCTCGCATACTTCTTGAGAATAGTCTCACGAGGATCTGAAAGAGTATATACAGCATGTCCCATACCATAGATGAGACCTTCCTTATCAAATACCTGTTTATTAAGAATCTTATTGAGATACTCTTCAACCTCTGCCTCATCCTCACGATTCTTGATGTTCTCGTAAAGATTTGCAAACATATTCTGAACCTTAAGGTTAGCACCACCATGACGGAAGCCCTTAAGAGATCCGATAGAAGCTGCCATTGAAGAATATGTATCAGTACCTGATGAGGTTACTACATGAGTAGTGAAGGTTGAATTGTTTCCTCCGCCGTGATCTGCGTGAAGAATAAGTGCTACGTCCAAAACCTTAGCTTCAAGTTCTGTAAAGCTTCCGTCAGGTCTTAACATCTGCAAAATATTCTCAGATACAGAAAGCTCCTTCTTGGGCTTTCTGATAACAAGAGCCTCATCACGTCTGAAATGACAATATGATGCATATGAATATACAGCAATCAAAGGAAGCTTATTGATAAGCTCAAGTGACTGTCTGAGTACATTATCTGCACTTATATCATCAGGATTCTTGTCATAGGTATAAAGAGTAAGAACGCAACGCTGAAGTGCATTCATTATATTAGCATTCGAAGCCTTCATAACAACGTCTCTTGTGAAACGTCCGCCAAGGTCATGGAACATCTGGCTTACATTAACAAAGTCTTCAAGCTCTTTCTTGCTGGGAAGCTTACCAAACATAAGGAGATAGGTTGTCTCCTCGAAGCCATATCTTCTTCCCTCAAGTCCATCTATCAAATCAACCACATTAATTCCCTGATAATAGAGACGTCCGTCGCAGGGAACCTTACTACCGTTAACAAGATCATAAGCTACAACGTCTGAAATCTCGGTAAGTCCGGTAAGAACTCCCTTACCATTTACATCACGAAGACCGCGCTTAACATCAAATTCAAGGTAAAGATTCTGATCAATTCTATGATTGTTTTTAAGCACCTCCTGAAGCGTGTTCATCTCTTTCTTGAATTCTTTAATTTCATCAAAATCAAGCATTTCGCTCTTCTCGTGCTCTGAGTACATATCAGCCATCAAATCTCTCCTTCCTATCATAACAAATGTATCATTGTATAAATGTATACAATATATTCAACAAATTGGCAAGTGTTTTTAATAACATAATAAAGGGGCAACGAAAAATCGTCGCCCCTTATTGCCAATTATATTAATAATATAACCTTATACTTTAGCTACGGCATCCTTCATGCTCTTTACATACTCATAAAGATAAGGTGCTGAATCCTTGCCGTGCTCAGCAACAATACGAACGATTGCCGAACCTACAATTGCGCCATCTGCCTTTGAAGCCATATCAGCCGCCTGTTCAGGCTTACTGATACCAAAGCCTATTGCACAAGGCACATCAGTAACTTCTTTGATGCTCTTTACTATAGAAGAAATATCGGTCTTAATCTCGCTTCTCACACCGGTTACACCCATTGAGCTTACAACATAGATGAAGCCGTTTGCTTCCTTAGCTATCATCTGAATACGGCTCTCTGAAGTAGGTGCAATCATAGATATAACTGATACATTGTGGGCATTAGCGGGAGCTTCCATCTCAGCCTTTTCTTCGTAAGGCATATCAGGAACGATAATACCGTCAATTCCAAGCTCCTCACATTTTGTAAAGAATCTCTCATATCCGTAATGATATACGGGATTCGCATAGGTCATAAAGCAAAGAGGAATATCACAGGTTTCTCTTACTCTTCTTACGATATCAAATGCTCCGTCAGTGGTCATACTGTTTGAAAGGGCGCGGATATTAGCCTCCTGAATTACTACACCTTCTGCAGTAGGATCTGAGAAAGGAATACCAATCTCAATAAGGTCTGCACCTGCCTTGGCCATCTCAAGGATGAACTTAACTGTGCTGTCTGCATCGGGATCTCCGGCAGTTATAAAAGCGATAAACGCCTTCTTGTTAGGATTTTCAAAAGCCTTTGCGATTTTATTAGTCATGAAGGTCTACCCCCCTATATCTTGCTATAGCTGCAACGTCCTTATCACCACGTCCTGACACAGTAACGATAATGCTCTGGTCAGGTCTGTAATTCTTAGCAATCTTCATTACCTGTGCAATTGCATGAGAACTCTCAATAGCAGGAATGATTCCTTCTACTCTTGAAAGATACTCAAATGCCTCTACTGCCTCATCATCAGTAATAGGAACATACTGTGCTCTTCCGCTGTCACGAAGATATGCATGTTCAGGTCCTACTCCGGGATAATCAAGTCCGGCCGAAATTGAATATACAGGTGCAATCTGTCCATATTCATCCTGACAGAAATATGACTTCATACCATGGAAAATACCAAGTGAACCGGTTGCCATTGTAGCAGCAGTTTCAGGAGTATCTACACCCTTACCACCGGCCTCACAACCGATAAGCTCTACTTCCTTATCATTGATAAAGTTGTAGAAGGTTCCCATAGCATTTGATCCGCCACCTACACATGCGAGAACTGCTGCAGGAAGCTTGCCCTCGATAGCAAGAATCTGCTCTCTTGCTTCCTTTGAAATAACGCTCTGGAAATCACGAACAATAGTAGGGAAGGGATGAGGGCCCATTACAGAACCGAGACAGTAATGAGTATCATCACAACGATTGCTCCACTCTCTCATTGCATCATTAACTGCATCCTTAAGAGTCATAGTTCCGGTTGTAACGGCATTTACCTTAGCACCGAGAAGCTCCATTCTGTATACGTTAAGAGCCTGACGGATGGTATCTTCCTTACCCATGAAAACTTCGCATTCCATTCCAAGAAGTGCTGCAGCAGTAGCGGTAGCCACACCATGCTGACCGGCACCGGTTTCGGCAATAAGTCTGGTCTTGCCCATTTTCTTTGCAAGAAGTGCCTGTCCGAGAACATTATTAATCTTGTGTGATCCGGTATGGTTAAGATCCTCTCTCTTAAGATAAATCTTTGCACCGCCAAGATCCTTGGTCATCTTCTCTGCATAATAAAGAAGTGAAGGTCTTCCGGCATATTCATTAAATAACTTAGTAAGCTCTGCATTAAATTCAGGATCATTCTTATAATGCTCGTATGCTTCCTCTAATCTAATAAGTTCGTTCATAAGGGTCTCAGAAATATACTGACCACCGAACTCTCCAAAACGTCCCTTGCTCATTTTAGTTTTCCTTTCCGGCTAATTCATTAAGCATAGCTGCTTTATTATTGCTTCTCATAAATGTCTCACCAATCAAAACTGCATTGGTTCCGTTCTCTTCAAGTGTCTTTATATCCTCTCTCGTCTTCATACCGCTTTCTGATACAAATAAGACATTTGAAGGTACCAGTTTTCTAAGTCTTACCGAATTATTGATATCAACGGTAAAATCCTTCAGATTTCTGTTATTGACTCCTATTATTCTCGCTCCGGCTCTCAATGCCATAGCAATCTCATCCTCATCATGTGCTTCCACAAGACACGATAATCCGAGTGAGTCAGCAATACCAATATAATCTTTTATCTGCTTTTCATCAAGTATAGAACATATCAGCAATACGGCTTTCGCGCCGATAACCTTTGCTTCATATATCATATATGAATCAACCAGGAAATCCTTCCTGATAATCGGTATAGATACATTTTCTGAAATTTCTTTTAAGTACTGATTACTGCCCATAAACCACTTAGGCTCTGTGAGCACCGATATACAATCTGCTCCTGCCGCCTCATAGTCCTTAGCAATCTGTACATAAGGAAAATCCTCAGCAATTATACCCTTTGAAGGTGATGCTTTTTTGCATTCGCAAATAAATGATATTCCCTTTTTTGCCAACGCCTTTTCAAATTCAAAATCACCCTTAGGAAGAGCTAATGCTTTTTCCTTTATCTCTTCGAAAGAAACTTTTTCTTTAGCCTCGCTGACACGAATCTTAGCATAATCAGCAATAGTATTAAGAATGTTAACCATATAATCTCCGCAATTGAATTCTTATTGATAGTACACGCTATTACTCGGGACGGTTACTTACTTCAATCATCTTATTAAGAACTTCCATTGCCTTACCTG
>JAKSRU010000006.1 GCA_024403475.1 Lachnospiraceae bacterium
TCTGGTATCACCATGCACTCTTGAATAGCTCAGATAACCGTTCATTCGGTCTATTTTGGTCAGATTACGGCTTCCGCACTTAGGACATACATCCATCTCAAGCTCTTCGTATCCGCAGTCATCACAGTAAGCCAATGACAAATTAACGCCCTCATAAAAGCCCATTTTCATTGCACGTCTTACGAGAACTCTAATTGCCTCGTAGTTATAATCTATCGGATACTTAACATACTGAATCTTACCACCGTTAAAAAGATCCCAGAATCTCTTCTCATAATCCTGCTTCTGAATAGGAGTAATATCCTCTGATACATGGCAATGGAAGCTGTTAGATACATATTCCCTGTCTGACACACCTTCAACTATGCCATACATTTTTCTAAACTGAGTGACCTGAAGTCCGCACAGATTCTCTGCAGGTGTTCCGTATATTGCATACAGATTGCCATCTTCTTCCTTGAACTCATTAACCTTTTTATTAATATATTCCATTACTTCAAGAGCAAATGCACCATCCTCAACCAGGGACTTATGATTATAAAGCTGTTGAAGCTCATTTAATGCAGTAATACCAAAGCTCGCTGTGGCACATTTAAGAACAGGCTTAATCTTATCATGAAGCCCAAGATGGCCTCCATAGAAGCCTCCCTCACAATACGCCAAGGGATTGGTAGATGCCGTCATTTCACCTAAATATTCATAGGTTCTGATATGAATCTGACGAATCATTTCCAAATAGTAATCAAGAACCTCATAGAAATCTCTGTTTTCCTGTCTTGCCTTAGCTAAAATCATTGGGAGATGTAATGAAACAACACCAATATTAAATCTTCCTACGAATATCGCCTCGTCATTATCATCTGCAGGATGAACTCCACCCTTTTCAAAATAGGGTGAAAGAAAAGCTCTGCAGCCCATAGGTGAAATAACCTTACCGTATTGTTTATAAATCGAAGGAACATAGCCTTCTCCGGTTAATGAAAGCCAATCGGGATACATACTTTTAGCCGAGCACTGTATTCCGGCTTCAAAAACATCCTCAAGTAAGCCCCCCTTACCGTGAAGCTTCTCATCATATAAGAACACAATTTTAGGGAACAGAACAGGCTTCTTGTGGTCCTTTTTTCCCTGACCTCCGCGTCTTACATTTAGCATCGTAATGGCAGCCATCTTCTCAAAACGCGACTGACCGAGTCCGATAGTCATAGTGATAAACGGATAATCACCTCTGCTTGATGCTACAGTATTAAATTTATATTCCCAACCTTGAAAGCCCTGACGAAATTCTCTCTGAATATCATCCAAAGCAATACTCTCGGCCTTAGTTTGTTCTATACCGTACGAAACATACTTATCATAATATCTTTGATATGAACGCTCTGCATAAGGCTTTAAGAGTTGATCTACACATGAAATTGTAAAGCCGCCGTACTGCTGGCTGGCAGCAGACAGAATAATATCGCCCATTACATCAAAAACGGTATCGAGAGTCTTGGGCTCATTGTACCAAACATTTCCCATCTCGAATCCGCCTTTTAATACACTCGCAATATCAAAAAGACAGCAGTTCATGGTATCTCTTCTGGCTGACATATCATGAATATAAATGTAGCCGTCATTATTTGCCTGTATCTCCTCAGCGGTCATAAAAAACTTCTGATAGAGCTGCTTGTTAAGCTGATTAAATATCAGGCTTCTTCTGGTAGAAACCAATGCCGAATCAGTATTTGAATTCTCCTTGTCCCCGATGTACATAATGGATTGACTCTTTTTATATACATCATCAAGCATATGCACAAAATCCTGCTTATAGTTTCTATAATCGCGATAGCTTTTTGCTACTAAAGGATTAACGGATTCCAAAGCACCTTCAACAACATTATGCATATGAGGGATATCAATCTTAGCGACTCCCAGCTCATCAACATGCTTAATTACATATTCACAGATCTTAATATTATCGCTGTCTGTGAAAGTAACCATCGCACGATAAGCACTCTTTTGAACAGCATTGATAACCTTCTGAACATCAAAAGCTACCTTTGAGCCGTCCTTTTTGATTATATATACATTTTTCTTGGGCTTATAGGTTTCACTATAATTCATAAATGTATCCACTCTGTTTATCTTAAAATACCGCTCTTATCGGCAATGGCAACAGCTTCATTAATCGTCTCTACAGGAAGAACGAGTGCAAATCTTACATGGCCTTTTCCGAGACTTCCAAAGCTGCTTCCGGGAGTGCAAAGTATGCCAGTAGCTTCAAAGAAATCCATTACAAAATCAACATCTCTGTCCTCGTACTTTTCAGGAATTGAAGTCCATGCAAACATGCTTCCCTGGCTGCGCTCAAATTTCCAGCCTATAGAAGTAAATCCGTCGCAGAGTGCATTTCTACGCTTCTCATATTCCTTACACTGAGAATAAACAGCATCATCGGGTCCTTCCAAGGCTGCTATTGCGCCATACTGAATCGGGAGGAATACTCCATAGTCAATCTGTGATCTGAATCTCTTAAATGCTGCAATAACCTCAGCATTACCAACCAAAAACGACATTCTTGCGCCGGTATAATTAAAGGATTTAGAAAGCGAATAGAATTCTACAGCTACCTTTTTTGCGCCTTCATAATAGAAAATAGATTTACCTTCATTTCCGTCATAAACAATATCCGAGTATGCATTATCATGAATAATGAAAATCTCATTTCGTTCTGCCCACTCAATAAGCTCTTTATAAAAGTTTGCAGGAGCGCACTTACATACAGGATTAAGCGGATAAGAAACTATAATAAACTTGGCATGCTTACCGCTTGAAGGATTCTTTCCGTATGCCTCCTCAATCTCTTTAAGATCAGGCAAATAGCCCTTATCTTCATAGAGGTTGTAGGGAACAATCTCAGCACCGGCAAGTTCCGGGCCAATACCGAAAATCGGATATCCGGGATTAGGGACAAGGACAACATCTCCCGGATTAACAAATGTAAATCCGATATGGGTAATACCCTCCTGTGAACCGTATACACTCATTATTTCATTCTTTTCAAGCTTTACGCTGTATCGCTTCTCGTATCTGTGAATTACCGCATCAATAAGTTCTGGTATATCAATAAGTGAATACTTATAGTTTTTAGGATCCTTTGCCGCTTCAATTAAAGCATCCATAATATGCTTAGGCGGTTCGAAATCAGGTGTACCTACAGAGAAATTAAATACTCTTTCGCCTTTACTTTCTTTTTCAATTTTCTTGGCATTAAGTACCTGAAAGATACCGGCCTCATAATCCTTCATTCTGTCTGCAAACTGAATTTCCATTGTTAACAACTTCCTTTAATCATTATATTTACCAATTATATTGGTTCTAAAGCATTTCATTGCTTTCAATAATCTCTTTAAGATTTTTTATATATTCCTGACGCACTTCCTCGGGAGAATGAATCACTACTCCGCCACCCAAGCCGGCTAGCCAACCAAAGAATTGCTGACTGGTCTGAACCTTTACACGAATTCTGATTCGTTCATTTTCAAGCTTTTGAATTGTAATATCCTTACCAAATCTGTCAATAACTACACCAACCAGCTTATCCGGCAAATCGATGGTTACATTTTCAAGCTCACCACCCATCATCGAGAAGGTCGAATCAGCATAGTTGGCCAAATCAAGCTTACTAAACCAGTCGCCTCCCTCTCTTGATGTTTTCAACACCTCTACATTACGCATCTTATCCACGCGAAAATGTTTTGCAACTTTTTTTTCTGAATCAAATGCAAGGAGATAATAATTCTCGTCCTTCCAAATAAGTGACCAGGGACTTACGATTCTCTTATCCTGCCCCTTTACTACCAGCTCCTTCTTGTCATTCCACTCATAATAAGTAAAACTAATCTGCTTGTTTTCCTGAATACCTGTCTGAATATTATCAACAATATAGAAAATAGATTCATTCTCAGCCTTAATTCTGCTGGCTACAAACACCTGGCGGTTAAGCTTAGTCGCTTCGTTATTGCTGGTTAGCTTTTCAATCTTCTTAATCAATTCTCTTGATTTCTTTATTGTGATAAATCTTGAAGACTGAACTGCATCTACCAAAAGCTTTAATTCAGGCAACTCAAACTCTCTGCTCAAAAGCTTCCAGCCGCCACCAACTCTGGTAGGCTCCTGTTCAATCTCATAGCCCAAATCCTTGAGGCATTCCATATCGGAATATATTGTCTTTCTATCACAAGAAATGCCTTCCTCACTCAGCTTCTCAAGAATCTGCTTAGTGGTGATAGATTTATTTTCGTCAGTATACTCCTCAAGATATCTGAGTATAAAAAGAATCTTTGCCTTCTGTCCAAATGATTTAGCCATAGTATCCCCCACGGATTAATAAATAAAACGGTTACAAAACAATCTGCTCAAAAGCAAAAATATAAAGCGCCTCTTCATATCAAAAGCAAAAGCTTCGATATAAAAAGACGCCTATAACAAACAGACTATGCTTCCTTCTTGGTCTCAACAGCTTCTACTGCTTCATCACCCTTTTTCTTATTAAGTGATTTACTGATAATTCTGCCAATTACAAAGCCTAAAATGGCAACAACTATAATTACAAGCATTAAGATGAGATAAGAACAAAACTTACTAAGAAATGCCATTAAATTTACCATCGTTATCCTCCAATGGATATATCCATCCATACAAGATATAGTATACTCTTTAATTTAATTTTAAGTCAAGTTTATATGCCACATTTTCGGCCTTATCAATCAAATCCTTGTCATATCCATAGCTTCGAAGCAACAGCAATGCATTTCTGGTTGAAGCAGGACCCTTTTTCAGCATATAGTCAAAGCTTATATCCGAATCTACTATACTCTCCTCAAAATGATAGTTCTCGTAGCTGTCATTAAGGAGCTCACATAATTCACCGTCATGTGTCGCAGCAAAGCATAATACATTCATAGAATTAAGCGATTCAAGTATTACCTTTGATGCACTAATTCTCTCTACGGTATTTGTACCGCGAAGAACCTCATCAACAAAACATAAAACAGGTTCATTATCTTTTGCCGAATCAAGAATTCGTTTTAATGACTTAATCTCAACAATAAAATAGCTTTCTCCTCCAAGAAGATTATCCGTCAAAGCAATAGATGAATAAATCTTATACTTAGGAGCCTTATAGCTTTTAGCGCATACCGTATGAATAGTCTGAGCCATAATTGCATTAATTGCCACCATTCTAAGGAAGGTAGACTTTCCCGAAGCATTTGAACCGGTCAACAAAACTCCTTTATCTGTAGCAATTGAATTCATTACAGGCTTTTTAATCAAAGGATGATATCCTTCCTGAATGTTCAGACTTTGTGCCTTATCTCCTGTAATAACCGGCTCGCAAAAACCGTTTTGAAGACTCTTTCTGTAAGATGCTACACTTATAGCCGAATCCAAAGAACCAAGCAGTCGAATTAACCATTCATAATCTTCTTTATGTCCCGACAACCGGCCAAGCATATGACGATACTGAATCAGATCAATATGCAGTGCCATATTGATATAATTAAGCACCATCTCAATAGGACTTGAAGAAGCACTCGCACCGGTATTATTTCTTCCGGAAGCTATCAGATACGATCCGCTTTGTTTAACAGCCTTAAACAAGCCTGTTAAACCATTAAGTCTCTCATTGTAGTCTGTAAGGAAGCTATACTTCTTAGACGCCAACCATAGACCTTGTTCAGATACTCTCACAATAAAAGAAAGGCTAACCAAAAGACCATCCAATACTCTTTTGTCATGGAAGTATATAAAAATGTTTATAACCAAAAGAACAAATACCGCAGCAGCTCCGGGAAGCGGATATATAAATGACAATGCGATTAATGGAATAAAAAGTAAATCCATTAATATATCACGGACTGAATGCTTCTTTTTTTGTTTAGTCAGAAACTCAAGATAATCGTAAGGAGAAAGCTTCTTTAAGTACCCCAGCTTGCACAATGACAAGGTTAATTCAAAACGAGCATCTTCATATTCTTCCAACTCATTAATAAGCTTTTTGTATTCTTCATCAACATTTCCAACATCGTGAAGTCTGTAGTAAAGATCCTCCTCGCCTGCAGCTGATTTACATGAATCAATTCTTTCGAATATTCTATCCATCTCCAAATCATTCCATGTAATATCATCCAGAAGACCTTCCTGACCTTCATGCAGTTTTACAAGTGCGTTTCTGTGATTCTTACCCTGAAAGGAATAATCTTTATTAAGAATTCGTCCATATTGTTTTTTTATTTTTTCCTGTTGCTTCTTTTTTTCCTTACTGCTTATTATCAAGCCTCTGATATAGAGAACAATAAGCAAAGCAACAACGATATAAACTATATACATTACTTACTCCATATTGGCAGCGCCAAATGCTTCCGGCAAAAGTTCACTGAATTTATAAACCTTATATACATCCTTACTCAAAGCAACAATAACAGTAAAATCCTTGCCGCAAAATTCTGCCATAACCTGTCTGCAAACACCACAGGGAAAAGCATAATCTCTAGGTTCTTCGCCCTTCGGTCCTCCGGTAATAGCAATTGCTTCAAACCTTGTTACACCTTCACTAACAGCCTTAAAAACAGCAGTTCTTTCGGCGCAGTTTGTAGCCCCGTAAGAAGCATTCTCTATATTGCAGCCTTTATATACAATTCGATTATTATCATTGTCAAAAGCAAGCAATGCTGCTCCTACTGCATATCCCGAATACGGACAATATGAATTTTTACGCGCTTCAAGAGAATCCTGAATTAAGTTTTCTATAACTTCTCTTTCCATCTTTGCCACATCTTTCCGACGCTAAATCATCAGGCGTACATAACAAATACAGAGGAGCATAATACTCCTCTGTAAAATACTTAAAGATTCTTACCAACAGCTTTAATTGTTTCAGTTAAAAGCATTGTAAATCTGGGAGCAGCTTCATCAGCAGCAGCCTGAACCTCTGCATGTGAAAGCGGATTAGGATTAAGTCCTGCCGCAAGATTACTGATACATGAAATACCGCAAATCTTAAGTCCCATATGTCTGGCAACAATAGCTTCAACCACAGTACTCATACCAACTGCATCCGCACCAAGTGTCTTGAGCATTCTGATTTCTGCAGGTGTTTCATAAGTAGGTCCGGTAAGCTGACAATAGACACCCTGCTCAACAGGAATATCCTTCTCATAAGCAATCTCAAGAACCTTTTCGCGTAACTCCTTGGTATAAACTTCAGTCATATCAGGGAATCTCGGACCCAAATCAGCCATATTTGGACCAATTAAAGGATTAGGTGCAAAAACAGAAATATGATCTGTAATTAACATTAAATCACCTGCAGAAAATCCTGTCTTAATTCCGCCTGCAGCATTAGTAAGGAACAAAACCTTAATACCAAGCTTACCCATAAGTCGAATAGGTAAAACCACATCTGAAATATCGTATCCCTCATAATAATGAACACGACCCTTCATGCATACAATCGGAATATCCCCTAACATTCCGAAAATAAATCTTCCGTCATGACCTTGAACGGTTGATACAGGGAAACCTTCAATCTCACTGTAAGGCAATTCATATACAACCTGTATATTCTTTGCATAATCCCCAAGACCCGAACCAAGTACCAATCCAACTTTAGGCTGGAAATCTGTGAGACCTCTGACAGCCTGATAAACTCTCTCGAGCTTTTCTGCAGCATTAGTTCCTGACATAGGCAATACCTCCCGGTTAAACCTTAAAATACAATTTTCTTGTAATTCTTCTTACCTCTGCGAACAAGCATACCATCACCTGCAAAATCCTCAGCGGTATAAGAAGTCTTTATATCAGTTACTTTCTCATCATTTACAGTAACTCCACCCTGCTCAACAGCACGTCTTGCTTCACTTCTTGAAGGAGTAAGTCCTGATGCAGTAAGTACAGCAAGGATATCAATTGTACCGTCTCTGAAGTCCTCAGCCTTGAGTGTAGTGGTAGGCATATTAGCAAAATCAGCGCCACCTGCAAAAAGAGCCTTAGCAGCTGCCTTAGCCTTCTCAGCCTCCTCCTCGCCATGTACAAGCTTGGTAAGCTCATAAGCAAGAATCTCCTTAGCCTCGTTAAGCTGACTGCCTTCCCAGCTATCCATCTCATTAATCTGCTCAAGAGGAAGGAATGTAAGCATTCTGATGCACTTAAGAACATCTCCATCGCCTACATTTCTCCAGTACTGGTAAAACTCGTAAGGAGAAGTCTTTTCAGGATCAAGCCAAACTGCACCCTTAGCAGTCTTACCCATCTTCTTACCTTCTGAATTAAGTAAAAGTGTGATGGTCATAGCAGAAGCATCCTTACCAAGCTTCTTTCTGATAAGTTCTGTTCCGCCAAGCATATTTGACCACTGATCGTCTCCACCGAACTGAAGATTACAGCCGTACTTCTCATAAAGAGCCATAAAGTCATAGCTCTGCATAATCATGTAGTTAAATTCAAGGAACGAAAGTCCTTTTTCCATTCTCTGCTTGTAACACTCTGCTCTAAGCATATTGTTAACTGAGAAGCATGCACCGATGTCTCTGATGAACTCAATGTAATTAAGATCTCTGAGCCAGTCCGCATTGTTAACCATAATTGCCTTGTCATCACCGAACTCGATGAAACGGCTCATCTGCTTCTTGAAGCACTCACAGTTATGATCAATCATTTCTGTGGTCATCATAGAACGCATATCTGTTCTTCCTGAAGGATCACCTATCATTGCGGTACCGCCACCGATAAGTGCGATAGGCTTATTGCCTGCCATCTGAAGTCTCTTCATAAGACAAAGTGCCATGAAGTGACCTACATGAAGGCTGTCTGCAGTGGGGTCAAAACCAATGTAAAAAACTGCCTTTCCATTATTTACGAGATCTCTGATAGTCTCCTCATCTGTAACCTGTGCAATCAGGCCTCTTGCCTGTAATTCTTCATAAACTCCCATTTTCTAAGTCTCCAAATCTGTTATTTTTATATTTCGATATATATTTCAAATTAATATCTTTTATATCTTTTATATTTTTTATCTTAATTATTGTCCTTAATCGTTATAAATTAATTACGGTATCGATCTGTTGCTCCACCGGTTCTTGTTCTGTTAAAAACCTGTAACTCAATATTAAACATAACATATACCTATCAAAATCATTTATTTCTGAGGCTTCATAAGCTCGTACATAGCTTTATTCAATCCTGCAACTGTAAGCTTATACATAGGGAACAGCTCCTTACAAGCCGTCTCAGCCTCTCTCCACGGAGATCTGCCCGGTGCCATTTTAGGATTAAGCCATACAACCTTTTTATAATGTCTTTTAACAAGCTTAAGCCATTCATAGCCTGACAATCCGCCATTAGGACCGCGATAGTTTCCTGTATCAGAATAAAGCTCCTCAGGCGCCATAGCGGCATCACCGACTATGATTACCTTGTAATCACTATCAGCATTTCTAAATAGCCATTCTGTCTCTACCCAATCACCGTTTTCACACTCCGGTGTCTTATAAAGATGACTGTAAATGCAGTTATGGAAGTAATAGCATTTAACATCCTTATAATGATTTGATTTATTAACCGCCTGGAACAAGTCATTCAGCAATGAACTGTATGGAATCATAGTTCCGCCGCTATCCATCAAAAGCATCAGCTTAACAGCATTTTTTCTGGGCTTTTTCATCTGAATGGAAAGCACTCCACCCTGACTGCAGGTTTTATCGATGGTTCTGTCTATATCAAGCTCAGACTCCGGTATATCAAGGTTTGCAGAAAACTGCCTGAGTCTTCTAAATGCAAGCTGAAACTGTCGGTTGTCCATTACTCGGTCATCTCTGAAATCTCGATACTTACGAGCACCCACTACCGAGAACGCACTCTGATAGCCGGTCTGTCCGCCGACTCTTACGCCTCCGACATTACCTCCCATATTACCAAAAGAGGTCTTACCCATTGTGCCGATCCAAAATGATCCACCATTGTGTTCCTCATTCTGGTCCTTGAGTCTTTGCTTAAATTTCTCCTCAACATCGTCCTTATCAATCTGAAGATCTTCAGTCTGGTTGAGGTGATTTCTAGCCTCCTCATGAGCAAGTTCAAGCATTTCAGACTTATCAAGCCACCTAAGCATCTGCGCACCTATTTCAGTCTCACGCTCAGCTGCCTTGAAGCATTCCTCAAAAGCCATATCAAATTTGTCATAATCAGTCTCTGTCTTCACAAGGATCATACGTGCGACATAATAAAACTGTGTAATTGAGCTTCCGCACAATCCCTTATCAAGAGCCTCCTGCAAATCAAGGAACTCTCCTAATGTCACATGCACACCCTTTGCTCTCAGAGTTTCAAAAAAAGTTAGAAACACTAACTTAATCCGCCCTTCTTAACAAGCTCAAGATCTTCATCTTTTTTAACTACTACACCGATAAAAGGAAGTGTACTTCTAATCTTGGCTGTAGGAATACCTCCAAGCTGAAGTGCATTTACCCAGTCAATAAGTTCAGAGGTGCTGGGCTTCTTTCTGATATCGTGAATATTTCTAATGTCATAAAATACATCCATAGCAGCCTGAAGAAGGTTATCTTCAACATTAGGGAAATGAACCTTAACAATCTGCTCCATCAATTCCTTACTCGGGAAATCAATGTAATGGAAAATACATCTTCTTAAGAATGCATCAGGAAGTTCCTTTTCAGCATTCGACGTAATAATAACAATAGGCCTGTGCTTAGCCTTAACTGTTCTCTTGGTCTCATTGATATAAAACTCCATGCGATCAAGCTCCCAGAGAAGGTCATTAGGGAATTCCAAATCAGCCTTATCAATCTCATCAATGAGCAATACAACCTGCTCATCCCTGTCAAAGGCCTCACCAAGCTTACCAAGCTTAATATACTGAGCAATATCATCTACACCCTTTTCACCAAACTGACCGTCGTAAAGTCTCTGAATGGTATCATAGATATAAAGTCCGTCCTGAGCTTTGGTAGTAGACTTAATATTCCAAATGATAAGCTCCTTACCCAAAGCCTGTGCAACTGCTCTTGCAAGCTCTGTTTTTCCGGTTCCGGGCTCACCCTTTATAAGAAGAGGCTTCTGAAGTGCCATAGCGATATTAACGCTTGCCATCAGTTCTTCACTTGCAACATAATCATTGGTACTCTGAAATTCCTGCATTTTAATCTCCGTGTATTGTACTCATGCACAATTTATAATCAAATTTTAACAGATATTATTACAATAAATAGGTACTCGTAGTATATCACGTGTTTGTTATACCGTTTTGTAATACCATCTTACTGTTTTGCTATTTCATTCTTTCTTTCACGACCCATAAGATCATTAAATGCCTGTTGTGCGGTCTTGCCTTCAAAAAGGACCATATTTACCTGTTCAACAATAGGCATTGAGATTTCATATTTATCAGCAAGGGCTTTGGCTGCCTTGGCAGAATACACACCCTCAACAATCTGCTGAACCTCATCCATTGCTTCCTGCATGGTTTTACCCTGTCCGATAAGGATTCCGGCTCTTCTGTTTCTTGAATGCATTGAATCACAGGTAACAATCAGATCGCCTATTCCTGTAAGACCTGCAAAGGTAGCCTCTTGACCGCCCATTGCAGTACCAAGTCTGGACATTTCTGCAATACCTCTGGTAATAATAGCAGCCTTGGCATTATCTCCATATCCGAGTCCGTCAGATATACCTGCAGCAAGTGCAATTACATTCTTAATTGATCCTCCGAGTTCAATACCAAGTACATCAGTACTTGTATATACTCTGAAGACATCTCTCATAAACAAATCTGCAATCTGTTCAGCGTTATAAATATCATCAGAACCAACCACCACAGTAGTAGGAAGCATTCTGCTGACTTCCTCAGCATGTGAAGGACCCGACAAAACTGCGAGAATCGCATTGGGTATCTCTGACTCAACAATCTGAGACTGAGTCATAAGAGTAGACTCTTCGATTCCCTTTGCTACTGTCACAATATGCTGACCATCCTTGATAAAAGGAGCAAACTTTTTAGCAGTCGCTCTTGTAAAGCTGCTGGCTACTGCCATGATGATCAAATCCTTGTCTGTTGCAGCTTCTTTAGGATCAAGAGTATATGTAAAGCTGTCAGGAATAACAGCTCCGGGAAGCCCCTTATGAGCATGTGTATCCTTAAGTTCGTTAATTTCTTTTTCCAATGCTGACCAGATAGTCACATTATGTCCGTTACTGTTAAGTAATAGAGCAAGCGCAACTCCCCATGTGCCTCCGCCCAATACGGTAATATTTGCCATTATTTCTCCTTCTGCTCAGCCTTTGCAGCTTCCTGCTCGGCACGCATTTTATTGTAAGCATCTCTCTTTTTCTTAGAAAGAAATGTCTTACTTTCCTCGCCCTTAACCAATCTTACGATATTCTTTCTGTGCTGGAAAAATGCAAGCACTGCAAGACAGAAAACAATAATATAGCACTCAATCAAAACAGGCTGACTGTTAACGCCTTCAAAGCCAAATACATTAAGCCAATTATTCTGACCGAAAACAATCATTTCAATAACAATTGCAGTGTAAACGCACAGCGATCCCAAGGATACATACTTGGTTGTAATAAAAGGAATCAGGAAAACAATAAATGTAATAACCCAAATCAAGGGATTAAAAATAATAAGTCCTGTACAGAGACCTGCAGTACATGCAATTCCTTTACCGCCCTTAAAATGCATATAAAAAGGAAAATCATGTGAAAGAATTGCTCCGGTTGCAGCATAAATAGTAAGAAGCAATCTCATATCAGGATACATATTTCCAAAAGTAAAGAAAACTATCAGCATCGCGATGATTGTCTTAAGTGCATCTCCCAAAAGAACAAGCATTCCAAACTTAGTACCCATTACACGAACGGCATTGGTTGTTCCCGAATTGCCGCTACCATGCTTACGAAGATCAACTCCGTTTGCCTTACCTACAATATAACCGGTCTGAAAAAGACCAAATACTAAACCAACAGCCAATGAAAAGGCTCTAACTGCGATCGTCATTTTCTCCACGCTCCCTTATTATGAACTTTAACGGAGTACCCTTGAAACCAAAGGTATTTCTAATCTGATTCTCAATATATCTCGTATATGAGAAATGCATAAGTTCTTTATCATTAACAAATATTACAAATGTAGGAGGTTTAATAGCTACCTGAGTAATATAGTAAAGTCTTAAAATCTTACCCTTATCATTCGGAGGCTGCTGCATCGCAACCGCTTCTGTCATAATCTCGTTGAGTACACCGGTACCTACACGCATAGCATGGTTCTCATATACGGCATCAATAGTCTCAAAAAGCTTAGGCAGTCTCTGTCCGGTAAGTGCTGAAATAAAGATTATCTCTGCATACTGCATAAAAGAAAGAGTATCTCTTACCTTTTCGGTAAAACGATAGATAGTCTTATCGTCCTTCTCCAATGCATCCCACTTATTTACCGCAATAATAACAGCTTTACCTCTGTCGTGTGCAATACCGGCAATTTTGGCATCCTGCTCGGTAACACCTTCAGTTGCATCAATAACAAGCACTACAATATCTGCACGCTCAACTGCTCCGACAGTACGCACAATCATATAATGCTCAAGCTGATCATGAATCTTGTTCTTACGTCTGACACCTGCAGTATCAATGAATACATAATCCTTACCATTATATGAAAGCTTGGCATCTACAGCATCTCTGGTTGTACCTGCTATATCAGAAACAATCAGTCTGTCCTCACCCAAAAGTTTATTGATAAGACTTGATTTTCCAACATTCGGCTTACCAACGATAGCGACCTTGGGAAGCTCTTCCTCTTCCTCAATCTCATCAAGCTCAGGGAAATGCTCTGCAACAGCATCGAGCATATCTCCAAGTCCTAATCTGTTAACCGATGAAATCGCATAAGGCTCACCTATACCCAAGTTATAGAACTCATATACATCAGCCATATACTTATCAAAAGAGTCTACCTTGTTAACTACAAGAATTACAGGCTTATGAGATCTTCTGAGCATATCGGCCACCTTGGCATCCGAATCAACAAGACCCTGCTTAACATCGACAATAAACATAATTACATCCGCTGTGTCGATGGCAATCTGCGCCTGCTCACGCATCTGCGAAAGTATAATATCACTGCTGTCAGGCTCAATTCCGCCCGTATCAATTAATGTAAAATTGTAATCCAACCAACTAACATCGGCATATATTCTGTCTCGGGTTACACCGGGTGTATCCTGAACAATCGAAATCTTATCTCCTGCCAATACATTGAACAAGGTTGACTTACCGACATTAGGTCTGCCAACGATTGCCACTATCGGCTTCATTCTCTTGCCTGCCATTTTAATTCCTCACACTTCTTTTAAACACGCCAAAGGAAAAGTAAACGTATCAGCATTTACTTTTCCGAAAAATCTGCAATATTTCAGCGCTTTTAGCTACCTATTCCAAGATAAGAATTTACAAGCTCGCGCCCGCTTGATTTTACAATACCTACGTGAACTTGTAAAGCAGATTCAACATCAGGCACATGTAAATCATCCAGGAAAATATCATCTCCGCTTCTTAATACATTCTCGGGCAAAAAGAGTCTCTCACCGAGCTCCTTACCCTTCAGCTGCTTAATAATATCCTGTCCTACAAGCAAGCCCGTGACAGTTATCTTTTCGCCGTAAAACTCATTTACAATAGGATATAATCTTAAATCCAGCCAGGGGAAAGCTTCCATCAGCTCATCGACAATCTGTCTCATAATGCCTGAAATCAATGTACCGCAAACGGTAGAAATTGTCCTCTTGGGACGATTTAGCATCTCGGGCATAGCCTTAGCTCTCTTGAGCGCCTCATGGAACTCATCAAGCATTAGTCTTGTTTGACCGACACCGTTATCAAGCTGAAGGTAACCGTCATATCTGTCTGCTTCCGGCAATTCTCTGCCGGCCACAATGTACCATTCATCACTTGCATGTATAAAATGATATCCGTATTTCTCATAGGCTATTCTTTGATATTTTTCTATCAAATCAATAACCTCAGCGGATTCCTCTTTAGTGAAAGTACGCAACGGCTCCAAGCCTTCTCGATACTTAGACAATCCGACAGGAACAACTGATACACTTTCCAACTGCGGCAGATACTTCATCATCTGTTCAATAGAAAATTCCAGTTCCTTGCCGTCGTTCCATTCCGGGACCAGAACTATCTGCCCGTTCATCACAATGCCGGCCTCATAAAATCTGTCAATTTTCTTTAGAGCTTCTCCTGCAAATCTGTTGTGAAGCATCTTGCAGCGAAGCTCAGGATTCATAGTATGAATAGATACATTTATAGGTGAAAGCCTGTATTTAATAATTCTATCCACATCATGATCTGACATATTGGTAAGAGTAACATAGTTTCCCTGTAAAAAGCTGAGTCTTGAATCATCATCCTTAAAATAAAGGCTCTCGCGCATTCCTTTAGGATTTTGATCTATAAAACAAAATATACATTTATTGTGGCATGAACGATAGCTGTCCATCAGACCATTTTCAAACACAATACCAAGGTCCTCAGAAGCTTCTTTTTCAATTTCAAGCTCCCATTGCTCTCCATCCGGCTTTTCAACAACCAGTACAAGCTCTTCTTCCTGGGTATAAAACTGATAATCAAATATATCCTCTATAATCTGATCATTAATAGATATAACAGCATCGCCGGGCTCAATTTCCAATTCTTCCGCTATGCTTCCGCGTACAACCGAGCCGACAATATGCTTATGTAATTTCTCCATAACAAGCTGCCTTTTTATTCTTATTTTAAGTTATTACTTACCTTGACTAATATATTAACACAATGATATAAAAATATCAGTATTGTTACAAGGGCTAAGATTAATTAGCTAATTATGTGAGGTAAATTATGCCTAATGTTTCAGAACTCGAAAATTCAATGCCCGTAGGTCAGCTCAAACTGATTGCAATGCCTTCAATGGCTGCTATGGGTGAAGAAATCAACAAATATCTCGTTGAATATCGTAAGATTGTCAACAACGAATCTGTAAAAAACGATCCCGCTTTCCATGGTTATAAGGAAGATAATTATCTTCTTAAATATGAGGTTCCCCGTTTTGGAAGCGGTGAATCCAAGGCTCACCTTTATGAGTCTGCTCGTGGTAAAGATATATATATCCTTGTTGATGTATGTAATCATTCCATCACCTACAAGATGAACGGATATGAAAACCATATGTCTCCCGATGACCACTACCAGGACCTCAAGCGAGTAATTGCAGCTTGTAACGGAAAAGCAAATCGTATCAATGTAATTATGCCTTTCCTTTATGAAGGACGCCAGCACAGAAGAACCGGACGCGAGTCGCTCGATTCGGCATATATGCTTGAAGAACTTTATGATATGGGCATCAGCAATTTCATCACCTTCGATGCTCACGATCCCAGAATTCATAATTCACAGCCTCTTAAGGGCTTTGACAACTTTATGCCTCCTTACCAGTTTATCAAGGCGCTTCTTAACAGCCAGGACGATCTTGAGATTGACAAGGATCATACTGTTGTAATCTCTCCTGATGAGGGTGCTCTCGACAGAGCAATCTATTTTGCATCAGTACTCGGAATAAACACCGGTATGTTCTACAAGAGACGTGATTATACCAAGATTGTAAACGGCAAAAATCCTATTGTAGCACATGAATTCCTCGGTGATAATCTCGAAGGCCGCGATGTCATCATCATCGATGATATGATTTCATCCGGCGGTTCAATGATTGACAGTGCAAAGCAGCTCAAGGAAATGGGTGCCAGACGAGTATTTATCTGTACCACATTCGGTCTCTTTACCGACGGACTCAGTGCCTTTGATAAAGCATATGCAAACGGATACTTTGACAATGTAATCACTACTAATCTCACATATCTGCCTCCGGAAATCTACAGCAGAGAATGGTTTACTCTTGCAGATATGACTAAGTTCATAGCCTCTATCATCGACTTTATGAACCACGATGCTTCAATGTCAAACGTAATGGCCACAACTGAAAAGATGCATGCCATCCTCGAGGCTTACAACAGCAGAAAAAATATTATTATATAAAAATCAAGGGAGTGTGAAAATTCACACTCCCTTTTATATACTCGCAAATCATTCTGCTTTCTTAAAGCTCATATTAACCTTAAACAAATCTCCGTCGGCAATAACCTCAAAGCTTCCGCCCTGCAATTCAGTCAGATTCTTGGCTATAAACAATCCCAAACCACTTCCTTCGGTAGATCTTGATGAATCTCCCCTGATAAACTTTTCAGTTAATTCCTTGCCTTGAATAGAATTAGGTTCAGCAGAGACATTTTTAATGCTGACATTAACAGAAGTATCATCCTCTTCATAATTAATGTAAACTCTGGTACCTGCAAGCGAATACTTAATAATATTGCCAAACAGATTATCCATTATACGCCACATCAATCTGCCATCAGCATATATAGATGATTTCACTTCACCAACATAAATGACTGTCAGCTTTTTGTCATCAAGCTTGTCAGTGTACTCACCCACAACCTGTCTGAGCAACTCACTGAGTCCTAAGCTTGTCGGATTTATCTCAACCGTGCCGGATGAAAGGCGCGAAGCCTCAATCAAATCCTCCAAAAGCTGTTTCAATCGAACGGATTTATCCTGAAGAGTGTTAATATATCCTGCTGCAGGCTCCTGTTCAATCTTCTCACTCTTGAGTAAATCAACATAATTGATAATCGAAGTAAGCGGAGTCTTTAAGTCATGAGATACATTAGTTATAAGGTCGGACTTCATTTTTTCGTCCTTCATGCTGATGGTTACAGCTTCACGTATACTGTCTCCGACCGTATTAACCGCCTCAGCAAACTCTTCATTGATTTCAAGCATATTACTGTTATCAACCTTGTAATCCAGCTCGCCGTCACTGATATGCTTAATACCATTATAAAGATTACGATGATCACTCATTCTTCTAAACTGCCTGATTGCAGAATATACATCGAGCATCACCAATAATATAGCCACAATAATAAATGCAATAATCTTCTTATCAATAAATGTTTGAATCAACAAGAATATCAAAAAGTAATTAAAAACAATAAACAGATTAAATGGCAATAAGCCGCTAATATACGGGTTATCACTGGTCTCAACCTTATCTCTGATTCGTTTGAATAATCTGTAACAACCTATCAGCAAGCTATTACGATCAAGAATATGATTTCTGATACGTCTTACCAAGCTAAAGAAAAGCATTCCCGCAGCCATACTGTCAGCAATACCAATTACTGCAAAAAGAGAATAATATGCAAGTTCTCCGTAAATCATCAGATTACCTGCACCTACACCTCTTGATT
Organism: Lachnospiraceae bacterium; assembly: GCA_024403475.1. Lineage (GTDB taxonomy): Bacteria > Bacillota > Clostridia > Lachnospirales > Lachnospiraceae > AC2028. The sequence goes on from JAKSRU010000006.1 coordinate 18,417, forward strand.
TAGCAAACAATACATTGGTAATAACCATCATAAGAATTAACAGAATCAAAAAGATTTCAATCCAAATCTGATCCCAGAAAAGAGAATAAATCTGACCGTTACTGCCAACTCCTGATTTAACCAACAGATAAATAAAAATACCAATCCAGCAAAGCAACAGACATATAATAATAATACTTTGAGTACGTACATCATTTTTTCTGTCACTGATGATATTCTTGCTTCTGGCAAATGCATCCTGACTTAATGAATAGTCATCTCCCACATATGTCCACACACGTACATTATCACTTAATTCGTCCGAGTATAGTCTTGCATAGGTATATAAATCAGATTCCTTTACATTGGAAAATGTCAGAAATTCAAGACTATTAGGGAAATATATAAGATAATTCTTTTGATCGGCGAAAATCTCATTTAAGGCTTCATCCGACAAATTAACTATATCATAAGGCATGTCATCACAATTATTGTATGTGACCGTATTTTTGCCTTCACCTACTCTAATTACATAATGAAGATTAATCGGATAATTACTGTATAAATTCTGTCCTTCCTTGTACAGTTCATAGTAATCAGCGTAGCGTTCACTGGTGTAGATAATACCGTCTCTTATTTTGAAGTATTCAATCCAGTTATCAGCGAACTCAGTTATATCGCTTCTTCCATCAACAGTAGAAAATGCCGGATTTAACAATGTGACGGTAACCTCTGTGATACCATCATCTCCGGAGATATATGTAAGTCCATCTGAAACGCCCGCTCTGATAGTATCAAACGGTATGTTTGAATCATAATATTGCATAAACTCATCAAGAGTATATGTTTCTCTGGTGTATGTATATCCCTGTCTGCCCCATTTAATCAAATCATCAACAGAATATACTACCTCAACAGAGCCGTCAGACTCAAAATCCGTTCCGGCGACGTATTCCATCACATTGACATTATTATGCTTTGCAGAGCCATTAGCTTCAATCACATTTCTGACAGCACTATAGGCTATTATATCCTGAAGCTGCTTTGTATATATTTCGGTATACAAATCCGAATCTTCAAAGCTTTCAGTGCTGTTGGTATACTGCTGAAGCTGATATATCTTATCCCCGTCAATGTACGAAATTGAATACGCAGAATTGATAAATAAATATGAAATTAAAAGAAATGCTGCTCCAAGAAGCAAATGAATCAGCAAGCTAAGAAGAATTCTTCTCAATCCTATTTTTTTCATATATAAAAATTATCCCTCAATCTTATATCCTACGCCCCATACAACCTTTAAATATTTAGGCTCTCTGGGATTGATTTCAATCTTTTCTCTGATATGTCTGACATGAACGGCAACAGTATTCTCAGCATCAACAGGCTTCTCATTCCATATATGCTCATAAAGCTGTGATGATGAATAAACCATCCCCTTATTCTTAGCAAGGAACAAAAGAATACTGTATTCGATAGGAGTAAGTCTTACATTCTCGCCATCCACCGTAACCAGCTTGTTATCATCATTAATCACAAGACCATCAATCTTGATAATATTTCCATTTTCGTCTTTCTGACTGCCAAGAGAAGTATAACGTCTGATATTAGACTTTACTCTCGCGATCAGTTCGAGCGGATTAAAGGGCTTCGTAATATAATCATCAGCTCCAATATTAAGGCCGTTTATCTTATCCTTATCCTCTGACTTGGCAGAGAGGAAAATAATCGGCAATGAGCTTGACATTCTGATTTTCTTAGTAGTTTCAATACCATCCATCACAGGCATCATTATATCTATAATAAGCAGCTGGACATCCTCTGTCTTTAATAGTTCTAAGGCCTGAGCTCCATCATAAGCCTTAATAACATTAAGCCCTTCTCTTTTTAAATAGATTTCAATTGCTTCAACAATTTCTTTGTCATCATCACATACAAGAACTGTATCCATTTAATATACCTAACCTCTCATAAAAGCTGCGGGTATCAGTTGAATTCTGTTACCCTGAATTGCGACTACATCATATCTGATGGGTGTATCCCAATTAATATGATTTACCATTCTGTAATAATCAGAAACCTTTGCAATAATTCTTTGCTTAGCCGAACCTACCGCTTCGGCAGCAGTTCCGAACTTCTGTGTACTTCTGTATTTCACTTCATAAAAAACAAGCACACCATCATCCATACCAACAATATCTATTTCTCCCAATCTGCATCTGAAATTATATTGCAGTATTTTGATTCCATGTCTTTGCAGGAATTGCCCTGCTATGGTTTCCCACTTACTCCCCTCTATTCTTTTGTTCAAATATCCCCCTATTTTTTAAGCTTACTCTTTATCTTATCCATCGAATCAACAAACAACAGAATCTCAGCCACCACCTCATACAGTTCCGGTGGTATCATTTCTCCTATTTCCAATCTGGACAAGGTATCCGCCAGCTTATCATCTCTATGTACAGGCACTGCGGCTTCCTTAGCCTTCTCTATAATCTTGTCCGCAATTATTCCTCGTCCGGTTGCTATTACCTTGGGCGCAGCATCATTCGGATCATATTCAAGAGCTATAGCCTGTCTGACTTTATTCTTCTTTTCTTCTGCCATATGTATACTCTCTTTTGCTATGCTTAGGTACGTACATCAAATGAATATTCCGCAAGCTTCATGCTTCCGGTCATATCCAAAACCGGCTCTATTCCTCGCTTATCGGTGCTACCGGATTCATTTTCATCGTCAGTACTGTTACCTTTAATGCTCATTCTGGCACTGCAGGAATATCCCTTGTCCTCAAGTCTTTTGGTAAGTTCATCCATATGCAGACTTAAAAAGTCCAATATGCTTTCATCAGCAACAGTAAACTGTGTACTAACCTTTTTATCAAATCCGGAAGTATCCAATGAAACATATACATCCAAAGGTCCTAAATGTTCCATATCAAGATGCAAAAGTGCAGTAACCTTACCATCCTCACTGCTCATCTTTTTTCCGTTAGAATATACATATAAATCACCGTGAGCATCATCACCGGTTGAAAGCTTAAGCGGTAGCTGAATATATGAATACATCTGGTTAACCTGATTTAAGAAATCAAGATTATTACTCATATTACCTGCAGCATTACCCGCTGCAGAATCCTTCATTCCCGTATTTTCCAAGCTTTCGTTTATTATCCCCAGCTGCCTTTGCAGCTTACTGTATAAATCCCTGATATTTTCCTTCTGTGCAACATCCGCGGGTGATATATTCCACTGAGCCTTCATTGCAGCCATCACAGTATCTTTAATAACAGGATTATTCATAATACGTGACAGACTTTGCTTATCACCCTCGGCTATAGCTTTTCCTACCGTAGACTTAAGAAAATCCAAAAGCTTTCCCATATTGGCATCACTCGGATTTTCATCTGATACCTTCACTGTATCCGAATTAACCTCAGTACCTTCCGCTGATGTCATTAATTTTACAATTTCGTCCTTAAGCTTTTGCACACTGTCCGGTGTAAGAATCTCATTAGTCGTTGTATTATTTTCAGCACTATTTGCAAGCGATAAATCTTTTGTTTTTTCTCCTAATAACTGTAATGCCTTTTGAGCAGCAGTAAGAGATTTTTCAGAATCAGCGTTGTTGGTCTCAGTAATTGCAGCTTGCCCCATCGTTAATTCAGAAGCAGAATCCTCTACAGCTTCCCAATCAAATTCGGCCGCAATATCAAGTACACCTTCAAAAATTTTAGAGGCATTATATATACTATCCAAGCCGGCACCGTCAACAGATGTAGCGTTGCCACTTATGAGATTATCCACAAGCTCTGTCACCTTACCGGCAACATCATTCATTCCCTCGCCAAGCTGATATGACAAATTTTTATATGCACTAATCTGTTCCAAATTGTCGGCATCCACTTTAATACCAAGCCTGTGAAGATCAACAATATCTTCTACTCCAACACCGGCAAAAGCAGAAATATCCTTAAACATATTAGTCAAAGATGCACGGTCAATACTCATACCCGCCTGCATCATACTCTTTGTCATTAATACAGTGTCTGAAGTAAGCGGGAGTCCCGCCATCGATAAAGCTTTAGATATATTAGGATCTGAAGAAGTATTGGTAAATAACGGGGACAAAGTAATTCCCGAACCGGTAGACCTAACCTCGAATACAATATCTTTTCCGGCATCCACATTGATTCCTGAGCTAAGTCTGGCATCAATATATTTGTTGCCGTCAACCTGCAATCGTACATTATCTCCGTCTCTGGATACCACCTTTGCCTGTATGGCATCTCCCGGCTTAAGCGCAGAAAGGGTTAACTGTGAACCGTTCCTTCCGACCACAGACATACTCTGGTCAGCATTGCCGGTATTATTAATAGCTATTCTGTTTCCGGAGGTAACATCTGATAATATCATATAAATTTTCCTATAAAGGATCTTCTGTGAATCGGACAAGGTCCGAATTCTTTAATAGCAGCAATATGAGCTGCTGTGCCATATCCAACATGTTTTGCAAAACCATATTCGGGATACATAGCATCATATTCAGCCATTTCTCTATCCCTTGTAACCTTTGCATATATGCTTGCAGCACCGATGGATATACTTTTAGCATCTCCCTTTATAATAGGAACCTGCTTTACATTTACACCCGGAATGGTAACTGCATCATTTAATAAAATATCGGGTTCTACGCCCAAAAGCTTTATAGCTTCACGCATAGCTTCATAGGTTGCCTGAAGAATGTTAATCTCATCGATTCTTTGCGGAGAAGCATGACCTACTGCACAGGCAACTGCCTTTTCTTTAATCTCCTCGTAAAGCTTTTCTCTCATCTTTTCAGGTACCTGTTTAGAATCATTTATATATAAAATGTCACAATCCTTAGGCAGTATAACAGCACCCGCGACAACAGGACCCGCAAGTGGTCCTCTTCCCACTTCATCTATACCGCATATGAGACCAAAATCCGCATATTTTCTCTCATATTCACTTAATGCATATATACGCTTTTTTTCGTTCTCCAGCGCCTCAATACGCTTCATTCCCGACTGTACAGCCTTGATTACTCCACTGCGTTCATCAGTTTTGAATTCATCAAGTATTTCCTGTAATTCTGATATTTCGGCATTCTTAATTAATGCGCTGATCTCTGAGATACTTTTCACTGCTTTGACCCTTATATTTATTCAATCGTTCCAAATGAACTAAACGGATAAAACCTGAATACCGCTTTGCCTATGATCTTACTCTTTTTAACATTACCCACACTGGGCAATCTGGAATCTACCGAGTTATTACGATTGTCACCCATTACAAAATATTCATCCTCACCAAGCGTAATAGGCTCTGATGCTCTGAATATATGATCAGGATTTATTATCTCTCTACCGTAAGACTCCTCTAACGGTTCGCCGTTGATATAAATCGTACCGTCCAGACCAATCTGAACAGTCTCACCGGGTAAACCGATAACTCTCTTTATATAGTAGGTTTTGCTATCAGCTTCATCCGGCGGGAAAACAACGATATCAAATCTCTTAGGATCAGAAAAACGATATACAATCTTATTAACCCAAAGATTATTTCCGTTCTGTAAGGTTGTTTCCATTGACGAACCGTCTACAATAGTTCTCTGGCCAACATATTTCACAAGCAAAAACGAAACAAGAAATATAGCCAGCAGATATATTGCATCCAAAAACAATTCCTTTAACACCTTATTTTTTGATGACTTCTTTTTAACCGTACCCGTTTCATTTTCTACGTCTTCAGCCTTAGCCTTAACGGTAATCTCTTCATCATTTTTTGACATATCTATACGACTCCCTCTGTCCATCTTAATTCATTTATTCAGCTGCAGGTCTTTCAAGCGTAATCATACCTATTTTTGCGCTTCTAAAATCATCCAGCAATAAAAATGCGGCCTTCTCAGTATCCGGCTCATCGCCCTTCTTAAGAGCCTTTCTGGACACCGCAATAGCCTCAAGAAGCTGATATTTGTCTAAACTCTCATCAACTCCATATCTCTCTGCCAAAACGCCCTTATAGCTCTCTTTAAGATACTCTATAAGTCTTGTCGCCAAATCCTGTCTGTCTATAATTTCATCATTAATTGAACCGAGCATGGCAAGTCTTACTCCAACCTGCTGGTCCTCAAATTTGGGCCACAAAATACCGGGGGTATCCAAAAGCTCAATACTCTGGCTGAGTCTAATCCACTGTTTTCCCTTGGTAACACCTGGCTTATTTCCGGTTTTAGCAGTAGTCTTACCTACAAAGGAATTGATAAAGGTCGATTTGCCAACGTTTGGAATTCCGCAAACCATTGCACGAATAGGTCTGTTCTTAATTCCGCGCTTAAGATCTCTTTCAATCTTTTCCTTGCATACTTCTTTAACTGCATTCTCAACCTTTTTAACCGCTCCGCGATTGCGAGCATCAAGCAAAATAACTGCTATACCCTTATCTTCAAAATATTTTTTCCACTGTTCATTAGCTCGCTTGTCAGAAAGATCAGTTTTATTTAGAATAACTAATCTGAATTTATTTTTACCTAAATCATCGATATCAGGATTACGGCTGCTTAAGGGTGCTCTTGCATCCAAAAGTTCAACCACGAGATCAACCAATTGTATCTCTTCCTTCATCATACGAACAGCCTTGGTCATATGACCGGGATACCACTGATAATTCATTATTTCACAAACCCCATTTTTCCATCTTCACAGGGAAGCTTAAACCAAACTCTTCCCACTATATCTTCTATATCTACAGGTCCTAATCCGGAAGATCTGCTGTCCTCACTATCTGAGGGGGCATCTCCCATTACAAAATACTGACCAGTTTCCAAAACCAGTTCATTTTCAGCAATTCCGGGCTCATAAATATACTGCATCATTACAGGACTCAACACATCATTAACATAGAGCCTGCCATTTTTCACCACAATAGTGTCACCGGGAACTGCAACAATTCTCTTGGTATAATAATGAGCATTCTCATTGCCGTTCGGAAGGAATAACACAATATCACCGGTCTTGGGTTTACCGAGTACATACTTAAAGCGGTCAACCAATATTCTTTGCTCACTTTTCAAGCCCGGCTCCATTGATATACCAACTACATTAGAGGTCATACCAAACAGCATCACAAGCGCGCAAGCGACAAAAATAACAACCATTATACTGATTATCCAACTGAATATCTCGCGCACATGCTTGGAATTAATTTTCTTTTTACGTCTGTAAAATGACAGACCTTCACTTCTTTTAGCCATAACGATGATATTTTATCATACTTTTGAAGATGCATAAACAATAGTTAAGAAATCCTAAGAATCAAAAAAGGAAAAAGGACAATTCTTCATACGAAGAATTGCCCTTTAAGCTTATGAGTTAAAGATCAATTAGCGAACAACTTCCTTAACCTTAGCCTTCTTACCAACGCGATCACGAAGGTAATTAAGCTTAGCACGTCTAACCTTACCGTGTCTAACAACCTCAATCTTCTCTACATTGGGAGAGTGAAGGGGCCAGGTCTTCTCTACGCCTACGCCGTTAGAAGTCTTTCTAACAGTAAAGGTCTCTCTGTTGCTTCCGCCCTGTCTCTTAAGTACAGTTCCTTCGAAAACCTGAATTCTTTCACGGTTTCCTTCCTTGATCTTACCGTAAACACGTACGGTATCGCCTACACCGAAGTCATCAACTGAAGCCTTAAGCTCAGCAGCTTCGATTTCCTTAATAATGTCGCTCATTTCAAGCTCCTTCCATACAATGGATGTTCTTAATACCATTTAGGTAACAGAGGACCATCTTTGTTAACACAACGTTAATACTTTACATCAAACTATACAAAAAGGCAAGAACTTTTTTATCAATCTTTCCTTTTATATATCAAAGACAAATCATTTAATACCAAACCACGTAAATATCTGTTTACCGAGATACAATCCGTTCTTATCCTGAAGTGCGAAGGATGCATCATTATCGGTAATAACCTGTCCAAACGGTACATGTCCCAGCTCAAGTTCGCGATTTATCATAAAATTCTCTAAATCAGTTCCAAGGCCAAGTCGTCTGAATTCAGGGAAAATAAAAAGCATTCCTATACTTCCCTCATAATGAGTACCAATAAAGCCGGCAAGCTTCTCTTCCACAAATATTCCGTATACCTGACCGCGTTCAATTCTGTCCTTTACATATCCGTCTTCACCGTGTCCGTAATTTTCAGACAAAATTTCAACATAGCTTAAATCAAGCTGCTTTATATTTTTATTCTTTATTTTTTTATGTACATTTTCAGTATATACTGCATTTCTTACATTACAGTAAAATTCAAAGCGGCTGTCATCCTTAAGAATATCAAATATTTCCTTAGTAGATATACATATTCTTGCCTTTTCGGGAAGAAGCTCAAATATTCTGCCCGCATCAATCTCTTTAAGAGACTGCTCTTTAGAAACATTAATACCTTCATTGAGGAAAACAAGTCCGGCCTGCGGTATATAAATCATAAGAGGGTTGGTAGATATGATTTCTCCGGTTCCTCTCTTAATTGCTTCCAATAAATGAATGTTACTCTTTTTATCCTTAGACAGTTCATCTATCACTCGAAGCGACAACTCATATTTATCATATAAATCAGGCCGTACTTTCTTAGTAAGCTCCTTAGACCTGTCCAGTCGCCAGCTGTCTACCTGTTTGGGATTACCCTTTAGAAGCACTTCAGGCACAGCAATATCATGCCAAACCTCAGGTCTTGTATACTGAGGATATTCCAACAAATTACCATGGAAGGATTCTATATCGGCAGAAACATCATTTCCCAAAACTCCGGGTACCAATCTGGAAATAGCATCTATCATCACAAGTGCAGGAAGCTCGCCACCGGTCAGCACATAATCGCCGATAGAATACCTGTCTGTTACAATTTCATCCAGCACACGCTGGTCTATTCCTTCATAATGCCCACAGATAAACACTAATTCCTCTTCTTTTGACAATTCATTAGCAATTGTTTGAGTGAAAGGACGACCCTGCGGTGTTACGTATATAGTTTTCGGTTTCTTTTTACCCTCGTGTACACAATTAGCCATATATGCATCAAAAACAGGCTGTGCCTGCATAAGCATACCCGCACCGCCTCCATATGTATAATCATCTACACGCTTATTTTTATCCGCGGAATAATCTCTTATATTAACCGCCTTAAATGACAAAAGGCCCTTATCACAGGCCTTTCCCAAAATACTAGTATGTATCCCCTGTTCGATAAACTCGGGAAATAATGTAAGGATTGTAAAATCCATTTTCTACGCCTCATCCAAAAGTCCATCAAGAACATGAACCTTAACAAAACCTTCCTCCACGTCCACATCAAGGATACATTCCTTTATAGCGGGAAGCAGTAGTTCTCTGCCATCGTTCATATTAATCTGATAGACATCATTAGCGCCGGTTTGAATAACATCAACGAGAGTACCAATCTCACTATCATTCTCATCTACTACCTTGAGTCCGATAAGGTCAGCAATAAAATACTCATCCTTTGATAGTCTCACAGCATGCTCACGATCTACAAAGATGCCACACTGTCTGAATTTGACAGCCTCCTCAGGAGATTCGATACCTTTGAGTTTGAGAAGTACTCTATCCGGTGAAACCCGGACACTCTCAACATCATAAGCAGTTTTGTTGTTTTTAACTTCAACAAACACCTGCTTGCAACGCTTAAAGCGTCTCGGGTCATCGGTAGTAGGATAAACCTTCATTTCTCCATGAACGCCATGAGAACCTGTAATGATACCAATCTTAAAAAAATCTTCCATAAGGTTCCTTTTCCAAATCAGTTCATTAAACGATCTCTACGTCAACTCTTGTATTATCTCTGGTTGATGCAGCCTTGACAACAGTGCGAATAGACTTTGCAATTCTACCCTGCTTGCCAATAACCTTACCCATATCAGAAGGTGCAACATGAAGCTCTACAACAATATTGCGTCCCTCTGTCTTCTCGGTAACCACAACCTCGTCCGGATTGTCTACAAGAGCCTTGGCAATTACTTCAACTAAATCCTTCATTTCAAGTCTCCTTTGACAAATAACCAAACCTATGAAAGTTGCAAATTACTTCTGGATGCCTGCAACCTTGAAAAGCTTGGAAACAACCTCAGTAGGCTGAGCTCCGTTAGCAAGCCACTTCTTAGCAGCTTCCTCATCAATATTGAAGGTAGAAGGATCGGTTCCGGGATTGTAGGTACCGATTTCGTCGATGCAACGTCCATCTCTGGGTGAACGAGAATCTGCAACGATAATCTTGTAAATAGGAGCCTTCTTCTGACCCATTCTTCTTAATCTGATCTTAACTGACATTTTGTTTTCCTCCATTTAGAAAAAATATAAATAATAAATATATAGAACAAAGCATCTCTTTTCGAAATACTCTAACTATCTGTTGATACTTCCATTTAGAAGGGGAAGCCGCCTCTCTTGCCAAAGCCGCCCATACCGCCGAACATTCCTCGGCCGTGCTTATTACCTGTCATCTGCTTCATCATCTTTTGGCTCTGTTCAAACTGCTTGATGAATCTGTTAACCTCGGCAATATCAAGTCCGCAGCCCTTGGCAATACGGAACTTTCTTCTGGGATTCAACACCTTGGGATTACGTCTTTCTTCAACAGTCATTGAAAGAACGATTGCTTCCATATGCTTAAGCTGCTTTTCATCGATCATACCTTCGATGTCAGAAGCCTTCATTCCCATACCTGGAAGCATTCCCATAATTCCTGCAAGTCCGCCCATTTTCTTCATCTGCTTCATGCTCTCGAGATAGTCCTCAAAATCGAACTGTCCCTTCTTCATGCGCTTAGCCATGTCGCGGCCCTTGTCTTCATCTATATCGATATTAGCCTGTGCCTTTTCAATGAGTGAAAGCACATCACCCATACCGAGAATACGGCTTGCCATTCTATCAGGATGGAACTGCTCAAGGTCCTCAAGCTTTTCACCCATACCACAATAGAAAATAGGCTTACCCGTAACTGACTTAATCGAAAGTGCAGCACCGCCTCTGGTATCACCGTCAAGCTTAGAAAGAATCACACCATCTACTCCAACCTTGTCGTCGAACTCCTTAGCGACATTTACTGCATCCTGACCGGTCATTGCATCGACAACAAGAATTGTCTGATGAACATTAACCGTAGCCTTAATCTCCTGAAGCTCTGCCATCATGTTTTCATCAACATGAAGACGTCCGGCAGTATCGAGGATAACTACATTGTGGCCGTTCTTTTCCGCATACTCAAGTGCAGCCTTTGCAATCTGCGGCGGCTTAACATCCGAGCCCAATGAAAAGAAATCAACCTCTACAAGTCCTGCATTGATTCTCAACTGCTCAATAGCCGCAGGTCTGTATATATCGCAGGCAACAAGAAGACTCTTCTTACCTTTGTTCTTAAAGCGTCTTGCCATCTTTGCAGTGGCAGTAGTTTTACCGGCACCCTGAAGACCTGCCATCATGATGACTGTGATTGCTTTACCGGGCTGGAACTGAACCTCTGTGGTTTCACTTCCCATCATCTCGGTAAGTTCATCATTAACCAGCTTAATAACTGTCTGTGCAGGATTAAGTCCGTTTAATACATCCTGTCCGATAGCCTTCTCTTCAACAGATTTGGTAAACTGTTTTACAACCTTGAAGTTAACATCGGCTTCAAGCAAAGCCATTTTAACTTCCTTAAGAGCTACCTTAACATCTTCTTCAGTAAGACGGCCCTTACCGCGAAGCTTCTTAAATGCATTTTGTAATTTATCTGTAAGACTCTCAAATGCCAAGGTCTATAACTCCTCTAATATCGCCTCTGATAGGCTTTTGATGTTTGAAAGCCTGAGGCTCTCATCCATATCTGCATGCTGCTCTAAATCCGTCAATTCCTTTATAGAAGAAATTGTCATCTTTATATTTGTAAACTTCTCTACAAGATGAAGCTTATTCTCATAGTCCATCAAAATCTTGTCACATCTTTTAACAAGATCGTGAACTCCCTGTCTGGTTATTCCCTGCTCCTCAGCGACCTCCGCCAACGACATATCATCAAATACAAAGCTCTCATAAACGATTCTTTGATGTTCTGTCAGCAGTTCGCCATAAAAATCATATAATAAAGATTTTTCAAGTAATTTATCCATCGCTGCGACCTGCTTATCGGTTTAGGGCATAAAAAGCCACAAAAATAACGCACCTGTACTAAAATAATACAAATGCGCTATGGTGTCAAGTATTTTTTCTTTACACTTTATTTTAAATTTTTATTTTTGATAAATGAGGAAATATACCGAAAATCCTCTTGTGTATCTATATCAAAAAGTTCTTCTGAAATTCCGGCCTGTACCATATGAACTTCCTCCGGATGAGTCTTAACGACCACATTGCCGCCTTTACCCTGAGGCAAATTCATCAATTCATCAAAATACTTATCTGAAAATAAAATCGGAGCTCCGGGTGTTTCACCAAAAGCAGTTCTGATAATCCCCTTGTCTTCATTAAATTCGGAAAGCATATTTTGTATAGTTACTCTGCTTATAAGCGGCTGATCCGCCATACAAAACATACATCCTGCAATATCCTCAGGCATAGCCATTAGTCCAAGTCTTACGGTATCATTTCTTCCCGGATATTCATGATATACAACAGGTATATCTACGGCCTTACACAGGGCCTCAACATCCTTGCTTCTAGTCACCACAACCCGATATGAGAACAGCTCATCAGTCGCATCCAATATCCAATTAATCAAAGGCTTACCGCCAAGCTCTTTTATCAGCTTATTGCTTCCGAATCTTTTACTCAGACCGGAGGCCATAATCACGCATCCTATTTTCAACTTATTCGAAAAATTCACCATATAACCTGCTGTTTTCACGAAGACATGCTTCTTTATAAGCCTCATAACGCTTAAGCCAATCCTTACCTTCCTCGGTAAGCTTGCTTCCGCCTCCGGATTTTCCCCCGACAACTCTTTCAATAAGCTTAAAGCCCAATGCCTTTTCAGCATTGTTAACAAGCTTCAATGCCTTCGTGTATGCCATGCCCATACTTTGAGCGGCCGCATTAAGGGATCCCTTGTCTTCAATACCATTCAAAAGTCTTGCCGGACCCTCGCCGAAAAATTTTTCGTCGTTATCATCTAAAAATACTATTCGCGTTATTGCTCTCATAAGCTTTCCCTAAACAAACCCTACACTTCCCTAATCATAACCAGGCTCTTATTACCTTTAGAATCAAGCACCTCCTTCAGGCTGACATTTCCAAAGATTTTACCAAGCTTAGTCTCAACAGAAGTCAAATTTTCTTTATACGGTTCCGCCACGGCTTCAATACTACCGTTATTAATCAATAATAATTTATCACAGTAATTCAAAGCAAGCGATATATCATGTAAAATCACAAGTGCGGACTTATTTTGCTTATTTAACATATCTTTAAAAAGATCCAGCATTTTATAACGAACGGAAAAATCTAACGCGCTTTCCGGCTCATCCATAAGAAACAGTTTACAATCCGATACAATTGCTCTTGCCAAAATACAAAGCTGCTTTTGACCTTCGCTTAGAGAGAGAAAATTTCTGCCTTCAAATCCTTCCAAGCCCACCAGCTGTAATGCTTCCAAGGCTCTATCCTTCATTGCTTTATTGGGGCTTTCCAAAAATCCGAGATACGGATTATACCCCATCATCACAACATCGAACACTGAAATATCAATATTAATTCCACTCTTTTGAGGAATATAGCTGCATACAGAAGCAATATCCTTAACAGAAGCCTTCTCAACAATCAGATTATTTATAGCCACTGTACCGGTATGTTTCAGATTATTACATATGGCTTTTAACAGAGTGGTTTTTCCACAGCCGTTGGCTCCAATCAATCCTACCAGTTCGCCCTCACCGATTTCAAAACTGATTCCATCGATAATCACCTTATTTCCGTATCCGGTCTTTAACTCTTTTACAGATAATGTACTCATAAATATGCCTCCCGGATTTCCTAAACGTTGTCCTTACCCCTGACAAGCAGCACAATGAGAAAGGGTGCACCAATCAGACTGGTAAAAATACTAACCGGAAGCTCGGTCGAAGCCACACTTCGCGCTAAAATATCTGCACCACACAATAAAGCTCCACCTATAATTCCACCTAAAACCATTGTTTTAATACTATTATTTCCGGTAAGCTTTCTTGCACAATGCGGTGCCAGCAGACCCACGAAGCTTATTAGTCCTGTCATGCTCACGATACATGCTACCGTAACTGTTGAAATCATCAACAATATCAGTCTCCATACAGATACATTGATGCCCAGCATCCTTGCTTCTCCTTCATCGGCTGAAAGAAGTATTATCTGACGATGAAGCAGCACAAGTGCAATAAGGCAAACACAACATATAACAGTGTTAGGAGCAATTATATGTGAATTTATTCCGTTTAAGCTGCCCATTATCCAATATTCGATGGACGCAAGCTGCCTTTCCGGGTCTGCAGACAGCTTTAAGAACATCAATATTGTCTGCATCAATGAATGAACCGCTATACCAGCCAACACAACCGTACTTTTTTTACCGGTCCTGTCTATTGAAGCAAGCGCCAATGCCAGCAACACTGCAGCAACAGCTCCACCAAAGGAACAAATTGTCACAATAAATGTTCCTGAGAAAAACAAAATACCTGCTGCAGCCCCGGCGCTGGCACCGGATGCCACACCTATAATATCCGGAGAAGCCAAAGGATTTCTAAAAACCGTCTGATATACAAACCCTGCCAAACCCAATGCAAAACCGCCCAATACGCCAACAAAAGCTCTGCTCAATCTAAGGGTAAGAAAAACCTGTATATGTAATTGGTTTCCTCCCAACATTTCATTTATTGACAGCGGAAATTTTCCGACAAATAAACTCACAAAAAACAGGGCGACCAAAATTGTCGCCCCGCTTATAATTAACAAATTAGTTTTCACTGTATTTGAAATCGTAGAAGGTTTCATAGAATTCCTCAATTACAGAATCACACTGCTCCGCACTGATTAAATCAGAATGAATAATGCTTCCAAGCCAAACCGAACCGAGAATACCACTCGGAACAGGGCTGTCCCATGCTTCAGCCTTTGAAGGGAACTTATAAACATTACCGTTAACTACTGCATCACACATTGCAAGATTCTCATCATTGATTACATCCTCGACATCATAATCTGCTTCTGCTGCAATAATTATATATTCGGGATTCCATGCAAGAATCTGCTCATAATCAGTCTCTACCCAATAGGTATCATCAATTTCACCGGCAACATTAACACCGCCTGCATTATCAATCATATCAGACTGATACATTCCATTGCAAGCAGTTGATAAAAGTCCTGAATTACCTGCAAGATATACCTTTACAGCCTCGGCATTTGTCATTGCAGCATCAAGCATAGCATCCTGAGCATTAATATAATCAACAAGGCAGTTCTTTCTTTCAACAGTATTGGTTGCAGTAGCTATGATATCAGCCATCTCTAAGAAAAGCTCCTGATTTTCGGGATTAACCAAAATAACATTAATTCCGAGCTCTTCAAGTGAAGCTGCGCTTTCCTTAAGCTTAAGAGGCAAAATCACGAGA
The DNA here is from genome assembly GCA_024403475.1 of Lachnospiraceae bacterium. Classification (GTDB taxonomy): domain Bacteria; phylum Bacillota; class Clostridia; order Lachnospirales; family Lachnospiraceae; genus AC2028. The sequence continues at coordinate 34,059 of JAKSRU010000006.1, forward strand.
TCGGGTTCAAGTGCAATGCATCCCTCAAGATCAAAATTCTTAGCAGAACCCACATTGGGAAGTTCAATAAGTTCAGGTGCGCTAAGACTATAGATAGGACGCTTGTCTGCCTTAGCCTCAATACCAACCATCTTAGAATCAAGATCAAGTGCAATAAGAAGACTTGATGAGATATAATATCCGCTTACGATTTTAGCAGGTTCTTCAGTTATAGTAATCTCTCTGCCTGCCTGATCGACAATTGTAACAGGATAGGTAACTGAATAATCTACTGTTTCTTCATTCTCAGTATCTTCTTCCTCTTCAGGTGCTGACTGTTCGTCATCTTGCTGATTATCAACAGTCTGTTCGGTAATCTCATTGCCGTTGCCTTCCTCGTTATTTTCCACACTTGTACATGCAGTTGTAGCAAGCATCAATGATGCAAGCATTAATCCTAAAACTCTCTTTTTCATAACATCCTCCGAATAATTCGTTATATTCACGAAACAACAACGCATTATATCAAATTCGATTTTCAAAATCAACCATAATTGATAGAATATAAATATGCATTTCTACTATTTAATACTTTCGGTATTAACTTCTTTATTATATTGAAATTTATTATTGATTCTTGATTCATTAAGGAGATTTTAATGGTAACTATTCAAAAATATGTACGCGCTCAAAGTCTTGAAGAAGCCTACACGCTTAATCAGACTAAAGCGAACAGAATCATTGGTGGTATGCTTTGGTTAAAAATGGGAAGCGGCAACATAAATACCGCTATCGATTTGTGTGACCTTGGTCTAAACACTATAGAAGAAAATGACGAACAGTTTTCAATCGGAGCCTCCGTTACATTACGACAGCTCGAATTACATCCCGGTCTTAATTCATATACTAACAATGCAGTTTGTAATGCTGTAAAGGATATTGTCGGTGTTCAGTTTAGAAATCTGGCAACCATTGGCGGAAGCATCTGGGGCCGCTACGGTTTCTCTGATGTACTCACCTGTTTTATGGCAATGGACAGCTATGTCGAGCTTTATAAAGCCGGATTAATTCCTCTAAAAGAATTCGCTTACTTGAAATACGATAATGATTTAATTGTTAGAATCATAGTAAAAAAAGCTCATGCCAAATTTCATTACAGTTCAATGCGTGCACAGCGCACTGATTTTCCGATAATAGCCTGTGCACTATCATGCATTGACGGAAAGTATACGGCTGTTATAGGTGCACGCCCTCATAGAGCAAGATATGTAAGCGACAATGAAAATATATTAAAGGACGGTATCGACGACGCCTCCGCCGATGCTTTTGCAAAATATGTTGCAGATAATATAAAAACAGGAAGCAACAGCCGTGGCAGTGCCGAGTACAGAACTCATTTAATTAAGGTACTTACTCAAAGAGGTATTCTCTCAATGAAGGAGGGTGACAATAAGTAATGGATATTCAACTCACACTCAACGGTAAAAAAATCACTGATAACATAGATGCCGATATGCTTTTAATAGATTTTTTACGTAAGCACGGCTGCTTAAGCGTAAAACGTGGCTGTGAAACTGCAAACTGCGGTCTTTGCACAGTGCTTATGGATGACAAACCTATACTCTCATGTTCGATGCTCGTAGCACGTGCTTCCGGTCATAATATTAAGACTCTCGAAGGTCTTCAGGAAGAAGCTTCAGAATTCGTAGGCTTTATTGCAGATCAGGGTGCAGATCAATGCGGCTTCTGTAATCCCGGCTTTGTTATGAATACCATAGCTCTTCTTCGTGAAAATCCAGACCCGACTGATGATGAAATCCGAGCATTTTTAGCAGGTAACCTTTGCCGTTGCAGCGGATATGAAGGCCAGCTTCGCGGAATAAGAGCTTTCCTTGACAGTAAGAAAAATATATAAGGAGGAATGTATGGAACATAAGGAATATAAAGCAATTAATAAATCCGTCCGTAAAAAGGATGCCATGCAGCTCCTTTTAGGAAAACCCGTCTATACAGAGGATATCGTTCCCGACAATGCTCTTGTAGTTAAATTACTACGAAGCCCCCATCCTAATGCAATTGTCACAACAATCGACACTAAGACAGCTAAATTAGTTCCCGGTGTTGTAGATGTTTATACCTGGGAGGATGTTCCCACCGAACGCTTTACCAATGCCGGACAAACCTATCCGGAGCCATCACCATATGATCGATTAATAATTGACAGACATGTGCGCTTTGCAGGTGATGTTGTTGCCATAATTGCCGCCGAAAATGAAAAAGCCGCTCTTAAGGCAATGAAGCTGATTAAAGTAGAATACGAAAAGCTCACACCCGTTCTGGACTTTAGAACTGCCAAAGACAATCCGATACTTGTTCATCCTGAAGATAATTGGATTCCGACTGTTGATGTAGGAGGAAGCAACAAGCGAAATCTTGTAGCCAGTGATACAAACTCACACGGAGATGTTGATGCTGTAATGGCGGATTGCGATATCGTACTTGATCGCACATATCATACTAAAGCATACAACCAGGCTATGATGGAAACCTTCAGAACATATACTTCCATGGACAGATACGGCAGATTGCACGTCATCTCTTCTACCCAGATTGTTTTCCATGTAAGAAGAATACTGTCACATGCGCTTGGAATTCCCAAAAACAAAATAAGGGTTGAAAAGCCCCGAATCGGAGGCGGTTTCGGAGCCAAGCAGAGTTCTGTAAGTGAAGTCTACCCCGCATTTGTCACAATGAAGACCGGTCGTCCGGCAATGATTATATTTACACGTGAGGAATCTCAGATTGCCGGTTCTCCCCGTCATGAGATGCAAGTACGTGTAAAGCTCGGCGCCAATAAAGACGGCAAGATTCGTGCCTTAGACCTCTATACACTTTCCAACAGCGGCGCCTATGGTGAACATGGTCCTACAACAGTAGGTCTCTCCGGACACAAATCTATCCCTATGTACACAGGCAGTCTTGAGGCCTACAGATTTGATTATGATGTAGTGTATACCAACACAATGGCTGCCGGCGCCTACCGAGGTTATGGTGCTACTCAGGGTATATTTGCACTTGAAACCACAGTTAATGAGCTCGCTGAAATGCTTAACATAGATCCTACTGTATTAAGAGACAAAAACATGCTTAAAGAAGGTATGCAGATGCCTGCATATTACAACGAAATATTAAGTGCATGTGCTTTGGATCGTTGTTTGGAGCATTGCAAAAAAATGTTTAATTGGGATGAAAAATATCCTATAAGGGATATGGGTGGCGGCAAGGTACGTACTGCCGGTGTGGCTATGGCAATGCAGGGTTCAGGTATATCAAACGTTGATGTAGGCTCTGCAACCGTTAAGCTTAATGAAGACGGCGAATACACACTGCTGATAGGTGCTGCTGATATGGGCACCGGTTGCGATACCATTCTCGCTCAAATGGTTGCTGAATATATGGATTGCTCTGTAGATAAGGTATCCGTTTTCGGTGCCGACACAGATGCTTCTCCATACGATTCCGGTTCATATGCTTCTTCAACCACCTATATCACCGGCAAAGCCGTGGAAAAGGCTTGCTCAGACCTAAAAAAGACAATGTGCTCTATAGCTTCTGATATTCTCGGATGTTCAGAGGATGAGATAGTATTTGAAAACGGCCTACTCAGACAGATTAATTCAGACAAGACCGTAACAACAAAAGAAATCGGTTGTAAGGCTCAGGTAAACAACACTAAAGCCGCTGAAGCATCAGCCTCTCACTCTTCTTCAGTCTCACCTCCGCCCTTTATGGTGGGAATGGTTGAAATTGAGCTGGATAAGTTAACCGGTGAAGTAACCGTGCTGGATTATATGTCTGTTGTCGACTGTGGTATACCTATCAATCCTGCATTAGCCCGCATTCAGGCAGAAGGCGGAATTGTTCAAGGAATAGGTCACACCCTTTACGAAAATATCCAGAACGATAAAAACGGACGCCCTATCGAGAATTCATTTATGCAATATAAGCTTCCCACAAGACTTGATATGGGTAAACTCAAGGTTGAATTTGAAAACAGCTATGAGCCTACCGGTCCCTTCGGTGCAAAATCAATAGGTGAAATCGTAATCAACACTCCGGCACCTGCATTAACACATGCAATCTACCGCGCAACGGGTGTATGGCACAGAGAAATCCCAATCACCCCTGAACAAATAGCTATGTCAAAGCCCGAATAGCAGCAAGTTAACCACTATACTAAGGAATAGGATTAATCATGAAAAAAATATTCTCTTTATCAAAGGAAGCCTTTAAGTTCGATGGAAAAATGCCTATCTATCAGGCAATTCCTCTCGGCTTACAGCACGTTCTTGCAATGTTTGTAGGAAATCTTACACCGCTGTTAATCATTACTAGTACTTGCGGCCTTGCCGGAGGTGAGTTTGCTGATTTACAGCTCAGTCTGTTGCAAAATGCTATGCTCATTGCAGGTCTTGTTACCTTGTTACAGTTATTCTCCATCGGACCGATTGGCGGAAAAGTGCCGATTATAATGGGTACCTCTTCCGGCTTCATCGGTGTATTCAAAAGTGTTGCCGGAACCATGGGTGGTGGAGTAATTGCCTATGGTGCAATAATGGGCGCTTCTTTGATAGGCGGTGTATTTGAGGCTGTATTAGGATTTTTCTTAAAGCCTTTAAGACGCTTCTTCCCTTCAGTTGTAACCGGAACCGTTGTATTATCAATCGGACTCAGTCTTATCTCTGTCGGCATCAATTCCTTCGGAGGCGGCCAGACTGCCAAGGATTTCGGTTCAGTTGAAAACCTGTTGTTAGCATTATTTGTATTATTGGTTATTTTAGGCTTCAAGCATTTCGGTAAAGGATTTTTAAGTTCTTCTTCAATCCTTATTGGAATTATTTGCGGATATATAGCAGCATTTATTATGGGACAGATACTTCCCAAAACCGGCTTATTCTTTGATGCCGAAACACAAGCCTATATTGAATATACCAAGGGTTGGGTGCTTAATTGGCAAAAGGTTGCAGATGCTCCCTGGTTCGCTATTCCTAAGCTTATGCCTGTTAAGCCTGTATTTGATTTAAGAGCGATTATTCCTGTACTTATTATGTTCATTGTAACCGCAGTAGAAACAGTCGGTGATATTTCCGGAGTAACCGAAGGCGGATTCGGACGTGAAGCAACAGATAAGGAGCTTTCAGGCGGTGTAATTTGTGATGGTGTCGGTTCTACAATTGCAGCTGCATTCGGTGTTCTTCCCAATACTTCCTTCAGCCAGAATGTAGGTCTTGTTGCTATGACCAAGGTGGTTAACCGTATTGCACTTTCAACAGGCGCTATATTCCTTGTTCTGTGCGGACTTTGTCCCAAGCTCGGAGCTTTGGTTTCTATCATGCCTCAGTCAGTACTCGGTGGTGCTGCCGTAATGATGTTCTCATCTATTATAGTAAGCGGAATACAATTGATTACCAAGACTCCTCTCACCCCCAGAAATCTGTCTATAGTTTCTGTATCACTCGGTGTAGGTTACGGCATGGGTGCAAACATGGATATCCTTGCAAAGACTCCCGAAATCGTAAGACTCATTTTCGGTGGTTCAGGAATAGTACCTGCAGCCATAGTTGCTATCATCTTAAACATCATTCTTCCCAAGGATAAGCCTGTTGCAGAGAATGTTGTAGAGAATGTTGTAGAGAATGTTATAGAGAATAAAGAAAATAAAGCCGAAGAATAACAATCTTACGGTTATTAAATAATGACGACTATTTAATAAATCGAATAACGCAAAAACAAAACCTCTGCAAGCAATTTGCAGAGGTTTTTTAATCTATATATCTTGTAATATCATATTTTTCATATAAATATTTATTACTGCCTAAATGATATACATAGCCGTACATGTTATCAGTAAGTTCAGACGGCATATCATTTTTACTAATCAGCTGATAATGATCATCTGCATAACAATAATAAT
>JAKSRU010000060.1 GCA_024403475.1 Lachnospiraceae bacterium
CCGGTGCGGAGGAGTCTTTAGAGCAGCAGCCCGGCGGTATCACTGATGAAATGCTGAGTGAGGCATATGCAGGATTGAACGGTACCTGGTATGAGGATAATGACGAGGCTCTTGACCATATGGAATTTGCCAATGCCGGAGAAGTTATTTATCGCGATAAAGACGGAGCTACAGTCTTCAAAGGATATGTATACTTCACACAGGATGAAAATCCTGACGGTTCCCTTTACCTGCACTGCATAGTGATTGATAACGAGACAGGTATGATGAGATTTGGCTTCCATTATCCTGAAGACGGCGTAATTTCATTTTATGATGATGAAATGGGCGGTAAGACCTTTATGTACGGATCTGACGGTGTAGGTTGAGTTATATAGTTAAAGCAAATAATCCGGGAGTGAATACATGTATTATTCAGCAATAGGACTGATTGCCATTGTTCTTCATGTGATATTGAATCATAACTTTATCAAATGGGACAGAAATCGAGATGAAGCTAATAAGGCTTATGGAAGATTCTTATTAGCTTCATTGTTGTACTTTGTAACAGATGCGTTATGGGGCATATTAAACAGCTTGGGGGTACCTGCGCTGTTATATGCGGATACTATTGCTTATTATATATCTATGGCGCTGACTATTACCTGCTTATGCAACTATGTTACCCGTTATTTGCATCTGAGCAGAGGCTTCGGAAGATTTATCAGAATATTCGGACGAACCTTTGCTATTTTAGAGATAGTTCTTCTTGTAATTAATCATTTTGTTCATATTTTCTTTTGGATTAATCCCGATGGCTCTTATCAGGCATATGTTTACAGATACATTGCTTTATATATGCAGGTAGCTTTGTGCGTGCTGTTGGCCATTCAGACCGGAGTTGTCATGGCCAGGGCAGCAGATGAGATGAAAAAGAGATATTTTACAATCTTTTTCTTCTGTACAGCTATGGGAGCAGCCATAGTATTGCAGATACTGTATCCGTTACTCCCTATATATGCAATCGGCCTCCTGATAGGAAGTGCTATTATTCATACCTTTGTTAATGAGGGTGAGATTGAGGAGCAGTTCAAGGTCTTAAAATCTGTGGCTGATATTCATTACAGCATGCATGTAATCGACCTGGCTAAAGATACGGTACAGGAGCTGACTGCAAGGCAGGAAGTTAAAGCTATTGTCAACAGAAGAGAGGGCGCATTAGAAATGATGCGCGAAGTAATAAATGCGGTCACTGTGAAGGAGCAGCTTGAAGCTGTATTGCAGTTCACCGATTTGGCAACACTCGCAGAAAGAATGCGAGATAACAAGACAATGTCTATGCAGTTTGTGGGCAAAGAAACGGGATGGGTTCAGGCATTATTTATAGCTATCGAAGCTGACCCGTACGGAAAGCCGACAAAAGTAATTTTCACCACCAGAATAATTGAAGAAGAAAAGAAAAATGAGGAAATCCTCGTTAAAAAAACGATAGTGGATGAGCTCACAGGTCTGTACAACAGAAGAGCTTATGAAGAGGATATTTTAGAATACAGCAATAACCCCGTAGGTGAAGATTTCGTATATGCGTCAATAGATGTCAACGGTCTGAAGGTGGTAAATGATGAAATCGGTCATGCTGCCGGCGATGAATTGATAAAGGGCGCGGCTGACTGTATGAAAACCGTCTTTGGCAGCTACGGTAAGGTCTATAGAACCGGCGGAGATGAATTTGTCAGTATGTTCTTTGTAAGTGAAGAACAATTGAAGGCTGTCGAAGAAGATTTAATGAATGCAACAGATAAATGGTCCGGAGAACTGATTTCTTCACTGTCTTTATCGGCAGGTTATGTTACTAAACGTGAATTCAAGGAAGAAACCATTTTGGATATGGCAAAAATTGCAGATAAGCGAATGTATAAGGCTAAATCTGCATACTACGCTAAAAAGGGAATCGACCGCAGAGGACAGGCCGCTGCGAACACAGCTCTATGTAATTTGTATACCAAGATACTGAAAATAAATATTACTGATGATACATATTCGATTGTAAATATGGATGCTTCTGAGCGAACCAGTGATAAAGGCTTTGCCGACACTATATCAGAGTGGCTTCACGGCTTTGGTAAATCAGGCTATGTTCACAAGGATGACTTGGACGAATACTTAAAGAAGACGGACATAAATTATTTGAGAGAGTATTTTAGGGAAGGAAAAACTTCTATCAGTATTCAGTACAGGAGAAAATATGCTGACGGCTTCAAGCAGGTTGCGATGGACATGATTCCGGCCGATGATTACTCAGCAGAAAATCAAACCCTGTTTTTGTATGTAAAAAATATAGATATGTAAAAACAGATGTATGAATATACAGATATAGATATATAAAAACAGATATATAAAGCATAATGGATTATATTTTTAGAATTTGAGAGGAATAATAAGAATATGAGCTTTAATTCATTGAAGAGAAAAACAAAAAGAGCAATAGCGATGGCTTTATCAGGTTTGATGGCCTTTTCTGTGGTATGGCAGCTCGGACCGGACACAATGGTCGCTTCTGCGGAGGAAATAGCGGACGAAGAAGCAATTGTGACTGAAGTAACGGACGCTGAAGAGACTGAAAGCACAGAAAACGAAGCAGATGCAGATGATACAGATGCAGAGTCTGCAGGTGACGAAGCAGGTTTTGAAGAGAGCAATCCTGAAGAGGGTGATGCTTGGCAGAATGCGCAGGAAGAAGCTGATTATGTTGACGCAGCAGAGGATGTTGTAGGCGCAGGAGCGGAAACTGATCAGCCACTCATTATTGATGGCCAGGTTGTTGTTGATATTTCGGCAGATTTTGCGACTGATGTCATTTACTATGGTATTGATAGTGATGATTTCTTTGTGGCTAATGCTAAATATGTTTTCACCTTGGCAGATGGAACAACGACCACTTTGTATACAAATCAATACGCTCAGAATTTTTATCGTGCGAATGGTGAAGAATACAGTAGGGGGGGTGATCCCGACTATGTGGATGTCGGTGGACAGCTGTACAATGAAATTTCGGCTGATGAAGCAGAAACTAAAATAGCAGCCAATGAGTATGTATACGAAGATAATGGAAGATATTTTGTTCCTTCCGATGGTGACTATTCAAAGCCTTCAAATATGAAGTATGAAGCCGGAGATTACTACATAAGAGTTGGCATCTATCAGGGTGGCTCGAGAAGATACAGTCTGCCAATGAGGAAGGTCACTGTTGCAGACCCTGCTAAAGCCGATATTAATCGCTATACAGTAGCAGAGGCGAAAGCAGGTATCCCTTATTCATATACTCAGAGATATACAGAAACTACCTGTTGCTACAGTTCACAGTTAATTGCTATCACCGGTACAACAGCAGGCTACACTTATTTTGATTGGTATAAGGGAGCCAATAATTGGCGCACCAGGGGTACCAATACGATTGCAGAGGGCGACACCATTTATTTCAGACCTGTAGGTTACTATGCACAGGCTAACTATATGACCTTCTCGGAGATCAAGCCCATCAGTAGCATTACATATGTAGGAGATAAGCCGGTAACTGTCTATGAGGGAGTTGGCGGAAATACTACCGACTATTTGATTTCTGAAAATGTAGATTACAGTCTTTTTAAGGTTGAATATACTGACGGTACAACAGACACTATAGAGAGCTTTAGTGAATTTGGCCATGGTTATGAACTTTTGTATACTAATGATAATTCGATATATGGTTCTGTTACAGCAGGCAGCTATAAGTTGAGATTGTCTGCTTCTTTCTGGTATGACGATAACGGTTTCAACAAATATTACTATGCTCCTGTTGAAGTGAAGCCATTTTCAAAACTTGCAGAGGATGCAAGTGAGCTCACGGTCGGTGAAGAGGTATCGTTAGCGCACGGGAATATGTTGTATTATTATGCTATTCAGCTGGAAGCTGGTATAGATTACACTGTGTATTTGGATAAAGAGACAGATACGACACCATTTATGTATCTCTATGATGGTAGTAATAACCTGATTTTTACCAGTCCCACACATTTTTACTATGGGGCATATACTGTTTCGGTAGCAGAAACAGGAACCTATTATATTGCTCTTAGAGCAAGTGCTGATAACAATAAATTTGCTTTTAATGTTGCACCCGGACTTGAGCAGTATGATGGTCGGGATATCAAGTCTGTAGAGTTCGATATCCGTGATAATACTGTATTTTACGGATGCAATACCTATCAGTCTGCGATGTATTTCAGCAGAATCGATATCACCTTGAGTGACAATTCTCACAGATACTTATATTTTTACAATCTCTATGATATTACACAGCTCCTGAAAGCCGGTATTAATGGCGGATTTTCATATGATGATTATTACTTGAACGCTAAAATATGCGTTAGAGCTAATGGTAATGAGGGCGTGACATATGCTGTTGACGCACAGGGCAACAGATATATTGAGGCACCATATGCGTCAGATTATTACGGATTGGATAATACTAAACAGTACAGTGCCGGAACATATTATATTGTTGCTAGATTTTATCAGCAGAATGATTCCGGAGATGCTCTTTATTACAGTGATAAGTTCATTACCTCCTTTGAAATCGTAGATCCTGCTAATTACGCAGGTGCTGTGTCTTTATCAGAGGCAAAAAACGGTATAACCTACAATTTCTATGATGAATATCCTGAACTAGGGGGTAGTAAAAATACTAATTATGCTATTGTAAAGGGATTAACCCCAGGCAAAATTTATGAATACAGAATCAGTGACGGCAATCGCAGCATACCCTATTCAAAACTTGCTGTGACAACTTACGAATTTTTGGAGATTGATTATGACATATTAGAATCGGATTCAGTAGTATTAACCGTTTCTGAAGTTACCAATCCTATTAAAAAACTGGTATATCCTGTAGAAATCTATGAGTATTATCCTGTATTTTATCAGCTGCCGGATAGATATGATTATGATGTGTACAACCTGCTTGGGGAATACAGATATAACCTATTAATGGAAAACGGGACAACTGTGACCTGTGAAAATCCGGAAGCTTTGGAGGTGGGTTATCTTCATGATGCTGATGGTAATGAGTACAATTATAATAGTGAAATGCATCTCACTACAGGACAGTATTACGTAGATGTTGTCTATGCAGCCGGAGTCTGCTCAAACGGTGAGAATCCCCAACTGACTGTGCCGGTAACAATCAAGAGCTTCAGTGACTTGGCAACAGGTGCAAAGGCAATTGACTTTGGCCAGGCTTGCGTTTTAGATAAGCAGCCTGAAAACTACTTAAAGGTTGAACTTGAGGCAGGCAAGAGATATTCGTACGCTATTTCAGGTGCTGTGAATACTGAAGTGAGAATATACAGTGCAGCTAATCAGGAAAGAGTCTGCAGAGATGGTTATTTTTATGGTTCTTCAGCATTCTTTATGGTAGAAGAGACCGGAACCTATTACATGGTGATCTCACAGGGAAGTATTCCTGAAGGAGAGGTTAGTTTCACGGTCAATGAGCCCGGTGGAGTTAAGATTGATGGTAAAAAACTCTTAGATATTGAAGCTTATCTTCCCAATGACGTTCTTTATAGGGATATTGACTTTGCAAGCACGGCAATTGATGCAGTCAGATTCAAATTAATCTATGAGAATTCTGATGAATATGTATACAAAAGGGATGCATATTGGTATTGGAATGATGAGTTGGTCAGATTAAATGGTGATAATTATGAAGGCTGCGGATTGTATTATCATTATCGTTACGCTGTTAAGACAGACAAGACTCCCGAGGCAGCTGAAGGTAATGATTATGTAGATGCTGATGAAACGGTTTATCGTACATATTTTTCAGAAGCGGATATTCGAGCTGAATTTGCTACACAGGATACGATTTATGTAATTTTTGATTTCTATACTGTTGAAAATGGTATCGCGAATGATTTTGATAAAACACTTGTATGCCCGATTCAGATAAAGAATGTGGCCGATGACGCATCTGTAAATGAGATTGAAATTGGTCAAAATTCGAACGTAGCACTTCGTGGCTATGTATATGATTATACAGAGGAATACAGCTACAGAACTGTTTTCAGAATTAATGGCTCAAAGAAGGGCTATATCTATGGCTATGAATTTATTATAATGAATGGCGCTGATGAGATATATCACACTTCCGATTATTTCTGTGCCAAGTCAGATAATACCGGCATTGTGTTGAGCGGCTATCCGATAGGTGATTATCAGCGTATTGTGAAGGTGATAGAATATGCCCCGATGGAAAAGGTTGAGTATGTCCCTGCACAGGGTGACGTTAAGCCGGTGTATTACTATGGAATCGATGGAATAGGAGGCAGTTACTACTATACTAAATATGATAATCTTTTCAGATTATATGCGCATTACAAGATTACTTATAAGAGTGGTGAGATTAAGTATGTAACATATAATGATTTGCATGAATACCTGGGATATGCGAGCTCGTCTGTATGCGATGCAGAAGGAAAGTATATATCAGACGCTGAGCAGCGTTCGCTCGAAGTAGGTAATTATTTCTACAGAGTATATATCGGAGCATGGTTAGATGAAGTGACCGAAGAATCTAAATATATAGATATACCTTTTGAAGTTAAGCCTGCATCAGAGCTTGCAAATGATGCAGATACTTTGGCACTTAATCAGCCCGTAGCTATTTCAGGCTATAACAGAGGCGGACAGTATATTTACTTTAAATCATATCTGGCTGCAGGGAGCACCTATGTACTTAAGAGCACAGATGGATATTACTGGGCAGAGATGTATGACCTTGGCGGTAATCTCGTAAAAGATATGTTTAATGATAATAGAGATGGTGAGATTACGGTCACAAAGAGTGGAGAGTACATCTTTGTTATCAATGAGGTTCAAGAGCATTATTCCAACAGACCGGTTGTGGTTACGCTTAAAAAGCAGCCTCAGATCGTTAGTGCTTTGTTTGATGCTACTGTTCCTTACAGAAATTTGATATACATGGGAATTGATTCAGATTGGAATAGTCTACGCCCCAAAGGAGCTTGTATCAGAGTTAATTTCGATGATGATACCGAGAAAGTAATTTTCTTTGATGACTATAATAACTCTAACGAATACTATAATTTCCTGGGGACCTATGTCACGAAGATGGAGCTTGTGGATCCGGCAGGAACTGTTACTGATGCAGAGGAAGTAGATTGGCAGGAGATGACTGCCGGTTCACTCACAGTTGCTGGAACATATCAGGTTAAGATGTATTTTAAGAATGTGGATGAGCCGATTTCTATCCCCGTTGAGGTTAGAGACCCTGCACAGGCAGAAGTGTTAGCTGTTAACTCGAGTGCAGAAATCAAGACCGGAGGAATGGAAATAGCGCAGATTTATTACCACGGTAATCCCAATGTATACAAGGTTAATCTTGAAAAGGATAAGATTTACAGCTTTAAGTTTGATGAAATATGGGGTAGTGGTTATATGACCCTGTGGGATACAGAGGGCAATGCTGTTGTCGACTTTAAGTATTCTGAATACTATGATTCATTTTGGAATGAAACATATACATACAGAGAGTCAGTTAATTATATCGGTTATAAACCTGCGAAGACCGGAACCTATTATTTATGTGTAGAGACTACTGCAAGCGCAGGCATTAAAATTGCTTTTAATGAAATTATTCCGGTAACAAAGGTTGTACTTGATACTGCAAGACCGTACTTGGATACTTTGTATGCGGGATTGGAAATGTCCTATAGCCCGACAGGAATAACCTTTGATGTGTATTATGCAAATGGTACTGTTGAAAAATGTCAGTATCAGAACAGCCTTTATAATTCAAAAGTCACTGCTTGGACAATTGTGGATGCAGACGGCGTGGAATTTGGAAGATATGGTGCTTTCCCGAAAGCGGGACAGTATTATTATGTACTGACAATCGAAGGCTATGATGGCGAATTTAAGGTTCCGTTGACGGTTAAGAGCGCTGCTGCGTCAGAAACTGTGAGCGAAGGCTACGAGGGAGTGAATGTCAAAGGTGCCGCAATTAACTTTATCAACGGTGGAAGCAGTACTGGTAGCCCTGTAATGTACAAGTTTGAGCTTGAAGCAGGAAAGAGCTATTATTTTAAGAATTCATCATATTTAGATGGTTCTGAAATATATGGACGAGAGTTGACCTTCTTCCTGATGGATTCAGAACTTCGTACTGTAGTAAGCGGCCGTCATACGACCTACGATACCGGTGGATACGGCACAAATGCGTACTACTATGCGGAATTTGTATATACACCGAGTGAAAGTGGCGTATATTATGCGTATATCAGCAATTACTTAGATGAAGATTTCAGATTTTCATTCTATGAGGTTCCTCAGTTGGCTTCGGCCGAGATAATATCTCAGCCTCTTAAGACTGTATACCTTGAGGGTATAGATATTATTAACTACAGATGGAGTGTGGGATTTGCTGTCAGATTAGTCTATGTCGATGGAACAACAATTATTGCTCGTGCGAATGAGATGGGAATTTATGGCTTTAATACATATATGGTAGATGAAGCCGGCGATAGACATGAACTGGATGGCGCAGATTACTATTCATATCCATGCGGAAAATATTATGTATCATTTGTCGAGGAAAACAGTGGTATAGAGCTCAATACAATAGAGCTGTCTGTAGTTAAACCTCAGCCTGAGGTAATTACCCTCGGTGAGAAGGTTAGAGTTATTTCATCAGAAGACGATTATCAATATATAGAGCTTGGTCAGAGTAATTCGGGTAATATGTTTGTGGGTGATACCAAGCTGTATGAGATAACTGTGACAGAAGCAGGTGAATATCAGATAATAGCCGACAAGCCTATAGATATAACTATATATAATGAGAACTGGAGTAATTCAGTCGGTACCGGATACATGTCCGGAATAGACACTTATTACTTTAATGCAATTCCGGGTAAGTATTATATAAAGCTTGCGAGCGAGGCGAGAGAATTCGAATTCTCTGTAAGTAAGGCTGTTAAGATTACAAAGGCTGAGATTGTTACCCAGCCGGTATATGTAACCAAAGGACTGTCAGTCGACAAGGCAGATTATTCTATTTCTCCTGCCGGAATGAAGCTTAAGCTTACATATGAAGATGGAACAGTAAGGACAGTTGTTCCCACCGATACATATTGGCGCTCTGTGGTTAGCAACGTAAAATTATATAGCATTATTGATAATAAATATGTTGAAAACTATGCATATTCCAACGGATGTAATTGTACGGTGACCAAAGATGATACTGTTTTGTTTGAAATAGTAATGAATAGTGAGATTTGCGCTACCGAGAAGCTGAGGACTAACAGCTTTAAGCTTACAACAGATATTTATACCAACAATAAGCGCGCTATTACTACAGCCAACAGTGCAGCAAATCCGTATTGTGAAGCAAGGTATGCGTATGATGCAAATGACTTTACGCTTAAGACTGAAAAAGGAAAGAGATATCAGCTTACGGTTGAAGGAGCGGATGCTTTTGTAGAGCTTGCTACCGAAGAGTACGGAAACAAGAAATATACTGTTATTGCAAGCGATTGGGCACGAGACGGAATTGCACGTTGCTTTTTCGATGGTATTGCTGCCTCTGATGGTATTTATACCCTTCATGTGAACCCGTATGAGTATGATGAGAATGGTAAATACAATGTCAAAATCAGTCTCATAGAGTGTAATACTTCGGCTGTGTATGAGGGTATGTCAGTTTCACTCGTCGATGGCAAAGTGAGAGTCAATGCTTACTTCTCAATTAAGGACACGACAAATATCATGAAATATGCCGGTTATATTGGCAGAGAAGACTGCGATGCTCCTGTAGCTGAAACAGTAGTTATAAATGGTGTAAGTAAGAACGTATATCGCTTTAGTGCTTATGTGGCACCTGATGAGTTGAATGATGTTTTCTACTATGTACTTACTTACGACAATATTACTCTGGAATTCGGACGTATTTGTGTGTATGATTACGCCAAGGCTATTATTGAGAACAAGGGTAACAAGCCTGAGTATACCAAAGCTAAAGATATGCTCAACGCATTGCTCAACTACGGCGAATATATGGAGAAGTATTTCGGTACAGGTAATTTCTCTGATCCTAAGATCAGCTACTTGCCTACAGCTGATAAGGCTGCCACAATTAGCAGCTACAGCCTGAATGCTACCAAGGCAGCTTCCTTCAAGAGTTCAGAGAGCTTCAGCTATCTCGGAGCAAGCCTGGTGCTTCATGAGGACATTGCATTGAAATTATACTTTGCAAATAATGCGCACGTAGGTGAAGATACCTTTATGAGTACCTACAGATTATGTGTGGATGGTGTAGAGGACAATGGAAGCCTTGCCGTAGAGGTATACGATTCTTATATAGTGGTAAGCCTGTATGATATCGATGTTCGCAAGCTTGGCACCAGCTATACCTTTGATATCGTCAATAAGGGTAAGACTTCAGATGCAGCTCGGGTTGTCTACAGCCCTATGAACTATGTCGCAGAGGTATTAAATCATCAGGATAGCTATTCAAATAGCTTTGTAAACCTTTGCAAGGCTCTGTATGTGTATATGGATGAAGCCAAAAAGTATGCGGCTTAACCTATGATTAGATACACATATTAATAAAAAATGGAAAATCTCCTGCATTTAGTTGTTTAAGACAAATGTAGGAGATTTTTTTCTGTCTATTATAGGTGTAGGACAAAAATATTGCGAAATATGATTGCTAAATATAAGTAAGTGGCATAACATAAATGCGCAATATATACTACAAAAGTAATTGCAAAAGAGGAGAATGATTATGAAGAAAAAATTGATTGCAGTAATGCTCATGGGTGCTTTGGCATTCAGCTTGGCCGCTTGCGGAAGTCAGCCCGGCAACAACAATCGCGACGAGAAGGAAGAAAGAGAAGAGACTGACGACAAAGAGGACAAAAAAGATAAAGAGGACAAGGATGACAAGAACGATAAGGATAGTGCTGAAGCCGGAGATGACGAAATGTCTTCAGATATTGTTATCGCAGTTGATGGTGACGAGTGGAAGGATGTAAGGGCAGCATATACCGAGCTCATTAAGAATATGAGGGATTATGTTGCAGGATGTGATGCGCTGGCCGAAGAATACATAGTATACGATTATATGTATTTTGACTACGACGAAGATGAAGAAAACGAAGTGATCCTTTATCTCGGATATAATGCAGAAAATGGCGATTATATGAGAGATGTAGTATTTATGGATTATTTCGAGGAGCGTCATGAGGTAGGAATTTTGGCAATCAGCCCGGAATTGAATGATAGTTCCTTCTATGCCGAATATGATTCAAAGTTAGGCAGATATTCATGGATTACTTCGCCTTACGAATCATACTTATATGTTGTTTGTGTTAGGGACGGCAGTTTGTCATTTGTATTGGAGGAAGCCTTTGATTATGTGATTACGGACATTGAGGCAGCAGGAATGCATCCCCTTCCTCTGTACGGTGAGTGGGAGATTATTCTTCCTGAAGACTAAAATTGCAGTTAGCCGCAATGAGTGGGGGAAACACGCATGAATCTTGCATATTATATTTTTATGTTTTTATGGCTGGGCTTGCCTGTAATCCTTTTAATCGCCTTTGTGATATTATTAATTAATAAAATCAGATTTAGAAGGGCTATAAAGAGGGGCGTGGCTACCGTCAGAAGGAAGGTTAGGACGGTTGTTAATGTATTCTTTGTCATCGTTACGGTATTTTTTGCAATCTCATTTTCATGTTCACTCGGACTGTACATTTTATTAAGTATAGCTGTTGCGAACATGTAAAAATGAGTGGTGATTTCTGAAACGGTGCAGGTATGTTTATGAGTGATAGGAAATTTAGAATCTTTATTATATGTTTGCTGTCAGTGCTGACACTTATTACAGCAGCACATATGATGTATATCATTAATGCTTATAAGCATAGCTCTATCATTTACTTTATTTCAGAGGAGATATGGTAAATGGAGATAAAGCCTTCGCACAAAATACTCATAACGGTCTTTAGCTTAGCCGCCTTTGCCGTAATCAACTTACTGTTATATTTCGGGGTGACGGCCAGACTTGGGAATAATTATAGCGATACATCTCAGATAAAGATGATAGATGTTCAGAAGTATCTTCCCTTTGAAGATGCTTCTGAACTTGTGCATGTTGATACGGATTTCTCGATAGCGGATGAACTGCCGATTTTGGATGGAGCGGCAGCACTGGTTCCGGTTTACGCGAGTATAATAGAAAATGTATACCCTGAGGGAGCAGTTACCTACATAGATGGGCAGTTTTCCGATGACAATTACTATGGCGAGAATTTTGCTCCTGATAGTGCAATGCAATACAAAAATACTATCAGAGGCTTTGAAGCTGTAGTGAATGGCGAGACGGATATATTTTTTTCTGCGATGCCCTCAGCAGAGCAGCAAGAATATGCAGCAGATAAAGGTGTAGAGCTTCAATATATACCAATCGGCAAGGAAGCATTTATTTTCTTCGTAAATGCCAACAATCCTGTGGAAGATTTGTCCGTTGAGCAGATTAGAAAAATATATTCCGGCGAATATAAAAATTGGAAGGCTGTCGGCGGCGTCGACAGAGCTATTAATCCTGTTACCAGAGTCGAGGGAAGCGGCAGCCGGACAATGATGGATTATTTTATGGGAGAGGTTCCGTACGGTAGGAAGTCGGCCATGGTAGTCACGGGGGCTTCGATCGGTTACTCCTTCAGATACTATTTTACGACTATGGTTGATAATACCAAGGTCAAGATGATTTCAGTAAATGGTGTATATCCCGATATTGAAAGCATCAGGAATAATGAATATCCTATCGTGACGCAGTTCTATGCCGTGTACAGAACTGATAATGATAATCCTAATATCGCTAAACTGATCGACTGGATATTGTCGGACGAAGGTCAGGAATTGATAGAAAAATGCGGGTATGTTACTATGCCGGTCGATGAATAAAAGTCATAGAATAGAGATAGAATAAGAACGGGAAGGCATATGCCTTCCCGTTCTGGGTTGTAAATGATGTGATATCAAGTTATTCGGTTTCTGTAGCCTCGGATTCGGCCTCGGCTTCAAGCTCGTCCTCCGGCCACTTAAAACCGCCGGGAGAACTCTCTGTGTATCTGAATACCTCGCGCATTCTTGCGTAGTAAGAGAAGAAGTGATAACCATAGTCATCATATCTCCAGGCATATCCGTACGGATTGCCGGTATTAACACTCATACAATCAGGATGTAATTCCTTGTATTTTTCAAAATCTTCATTGCTTACCCTGGTTCCGATGCAGCAGAAACGATCCAGGTTCATGTCCATTATTCCGCTGATATCGTTTACCTTGGTATTGCTGATGTTGAGATATTTGATTGAGGTCATTTCGGCGATAACCTCGAGGTTTTCCATGCTGCCGCAATAGATCAGCTCGAGCCATGTCAGATTGGGGCAGTTTGTCACAGGTGACAGATCCTTGAACTGTGCATCTGAAAGAATCAGGCATTCAAGTAGCGGCATATATGCGATAAAGGATATATCTGTAATACCACTGTCATGGCCCAGGTCCATGTATACTACTTCATTACAGTATTTGAGAGGTCCGGTCACAGCATCATTGATACCGTGGGTCATACGGATTACCGGGTCGTCTGTAAGTGCTGATTTCGGTCCTACATGAACTCTCCATACAACCTTGGTATCCGGGAAATCTTCTCTGATACCGGCCATTATTTCATCATCAATTCCACAGTCATCGAGAAGAAAATACTCACATTCATCGAGAATGGAGAGAGCCTGTCTGATGGTTTCCTCGCCCTCGTTGCCAATCTGAGTGTTGACATATTTTACCTCTGTAGCAGAGGTTGATATGCAGGTTCCATAGAAATCAAATTCGTAAATGAAGTGAACATTAGGAGCAGCTGCCTTGAGGAGAGCAACATCAGAAAGCGCCAA
>JAKSRU010000061.1 GCA_024403475.1 Lachnospiraceae bacterium
ATTAAGTTGGATAATAAGGGGTGGAAATAAGCTGTTGGAGGAACGATATGGAACGTTCAAAGAGTATTTTCGGAAATGAAATGCCTTCGGGAGTATACAGGAAGGCAGTAAGATCAAAAAATAAATATGTCAGGAAGTATGGCGATGACAGCAATCGAGACTATCCTGTTAAGCTTGAAAAAAATAAATATATCGGTGACAGTCTCGGAGTTAGGAATGTGCTCGTGGGCAATCTTGAACAGAATGCTCATTATTGTGCCGAGGATAAGCTCCCGGCTCTCGAATGGGATACGGAGAATGGAATTATTGTAGGAAATATTCGTATGGGCTTCGGCCATTACAGAATTTCCATGGCAATTGCATCGGCGGCTAAGGCAATGGGATATACCCCTTACTGGATGGACCTTAATTCATATAAGGAAACCACCTGTACTAAGGTTATCGGAGCTCAGAATGATCTTTATTCTTTGGGCTCAAGACTTTCCAAGAATGCACTTTTTAACAAAATGGTGTGGGAGCCTATGAATTATGAAGGCTTCAGAGCCTTGTCCTACAATGCGGCAGACCAGAAGAATGCAGAGCTTATGGCAGCAGTATACAGAAATATTCCCAAGGATATACCTGTAGTAGGAACTCATGTATGGCCGGCACAGGCGGCAATTCATGCCGGGATGAAAAATGTGGTAAATGCCATTCCTGACAATTGGCCTATGGCCCTTCATTATGCAGAGGGAGCAGTGCATGCGATACAGTGTCGCAATGCTTATCAGGGCTATAGCATCTGCAACGGAATGATGAAGAAAAAGGTTTGCAAGCCGATGCCTGAGGATTCATTGGTTTATACCGGACATTACATTGATCACGAGCTGGTAGCTAATATTGAAACCGATTGTGCAATGCGAATTGCAAGAAAGAAAAACGGTAAGCCGATGAGATTTCTTCTTACAATCGGTGGCGCCGGAGCGCAGAAGGAAATTTTTGCAGCTATTATTAAATACCTGATTCCTTATATCAGGGATAACAAAGCTGCCCTCTATGTAAATGTCGGCGACTATAAAAATGTATGGGATGCGCTTCTGGCAGAAATACCGGCAATGAAGGAGCTTGCAACAGAGCACATGGGAGATTGGACTGCCACTGAAAGCTTTGCGAAGGAGGCACTTGATCCTGAGGCAGAGGTGAACGGTATTCACGGATTTTGGCATGAAAATATTTTTGAGGCAGTGTACTGCACGAATCTGTTGATGAGAAGTGCGGATGTGCTTGTGACGAAGCCCAGTGAGCTTGCCTTTTATCCTATTCCTAAGCTGTTTATCAGAAGAGTAGGAAAGCATGAGATGTGGGGCGCAATTCATTCGGCAGAGATGGGAGAGGGTACACTGGAATGTCGTGACATACCACATACCCTTCAGATGGTGGAGCAGTTCTTGAATACAGGATTGTTGGAAAACATGTGTGAGGCTATCGTTACGAACAAGTCCATCGGACTTTATGATGGAGCTTACAAGGTTGTGGAACTTGCAATGGGTATGAAGAACGGTAGAGACTAAGGAGAAAAATATGGAACAGGGCAAAAAGAAATTATCAGGGGCAGAGAAATTTGCATACGGTTTGGGCGCTGTCGGAAAAGATATGGTTTATATGCTTTCTGCCAGTTATATCCTTTATTATTACCAGGATATCATGGGAGTATCAGCATGGGTAATGGGTGTGATTCTCATGATTGCACGTGTGTTTGATGCTTTCAATGATCCGCTTATGGGAGTGCTGGTTGCAAAAACCAAGACAAGATGGGGTAAATTCAGACCTTGGCTTTTTATCGGAACACTTACCAATGCGGTAGTATTGTTTGTAATGTTTGCAGCACCTCCCACACTTGACGGTAAGGGACTTGCAGCATACGCAGCTTGTTTTTATATCCTTTGGGGCGTTACCTATACCATGATGGATATTCCCTATTGGTCAATGGTTCCTGCTTTTACAGAAGGAGGAAAAGAACGTGAGAGTATGTCTGCACTCGGACGTACCTGCGCCGGTGTCGGCTCAGCACTTGTAACGGTAGTGACTGTTATGGCTGTTTCAATTCTCGGTAATCTTGCGGTCGGTAAGAGCGAGAATAATATTACTAATAAGCTTAATAATGTAACCACTTATGTGGTTGAAATGGATGAAACCGGAGCAGCGACAGGAAATGTTAAGACTATTGCGGCTGCGGAGACAACATTGGTGGCAATGACTGCGGATAAGACAGAGTTTGAAAATCCTGCAGCTTATACCCAGGAAAATACAGAGGGTGAGATTCATCTCGGAGACTCTGAACAGGGTGTTTTTGACAAGTCAAATTGCAGCTATGATTTTGCTATAGATTCGGCCGATAAAGAGGCAGTTCTCTCAATTTACTTAAATCAGGAGCAGTATGCTTCGATTAGTGAAGATGTGAGCGTAAAGGCAGAAATTTCTTCTACCAAGGAGGTTGAAAGAATCGGTTTTAAGTATTTTTCACTTATTGTTGCAGTAATCTTCTTTGCTTTTATTTTTGTAACCTGCGCGGTAATCAAGGAAAAATCAAATGTAGAGGTGCAGAACGTGTCTGTAAAGGAAATGTTCAAGGCCCTTCTTCAGAATGATCAGGCAATGGCAATGGTAATCACCATTGTAATGGTAAATTCGGCAACATATATCACATCGAATCTTTTAATATACTTCTTCAAGTATGATTTGGGAGGTGCTAACTGGCAGGGCAATTATACTCTTTTCACTACCTTTGGCGGTGGAATGCAGATTATTGCAATGATGGCCTTCTTTCCGCTGCTTCGTAAGTTTTTCAGTACTATGAAGATGTTCTATGTATGTATTTTCACCGCAATCGGAGGCTATATAATTCTTTTGGGTATGGCTCTGGGCGGAGTTAATTCGGTATATCCCTTCTTTGTACCGGGCTTCTTCATTTTTGCTACTGTAGGTATACTGAATGTACTGGTAACCATTTATCTTGCAAATACAGTAGATTACGGTGAACTCAAGAACAACAGACGCGATGAGTCGGTTATCTTCTCAATGCAGACCTTCGTCGTAAAGCTTGCTTCAGGTATTGCGGCTTTGGTAGCATCACTTTGTCTTCAGATTTTCAATATCAGCGAATCTGAGAGCACCTATGAGGCAATCGAGGGAAGCTATACTGCAGGACTTGGAGAAAAAATCAGCTTAATTATGCAAAACGGTTCAACAGCAGTGTCTAACAACTCGGTAATAGGACTCAGATGCGTAATGACCATCCTTCCTATAATTGTTCTCGTAATTGCCTTCTTTGTTTACAAAGCTAAATACATACTTTCAGATGAAAAGCTCGCTGAAATTACAAAGCAGCTCGCTGCTAAGAGAGAAGCAGATAAGACCAACCTATAAAGGAGTCAGATATGATTAGAATCATCGAGGGGAATAAATTCATACTTGAAACCTTGAAAACCAGCTACATTTTTTCGGTGCTCCCTACAGGACAGCTTGAGCATTTGTATTACGGTAAGCGTATTGCTATTCCCGAAGGAACTGAAGCCGGTGTAGTGGAGGCTTTGTCTGAAAAGCATGCTTTTGCCCCGGGAAATACAAATATATATGATGCTGAGCATCCCGAGTACTCATTGGAGGATATGAGATTGGAGATGTCTTCCTACGGTAAGGGTGATATCCGAGAGCCTTTCATAAGCATTGTGCATTCGGATGGCAGCAGTAGCTCGGATTTTGTATTCGCAGAAGCTTCGATAAAGAATCAGACGCTTATACTTAAGGATATGCCCTCGTCCTATGATGATGACAAAAAGGCTCAGATGCTTACGATAACCCTCAAAGACCATAATTATGAGCTGGAGCTTTTGCTTAATTATGTGGTTTTTGAAGACTGCGATGTAATCACGAGAAATGTTGAATTCATAAATCAGAGCGGTGAAAAAATCAGAGTTGAACGATTGATGAGCATGCAGCTTGATTTGGATGCCTGCGGATATACTGTATCAAGCTTTCATGGTGCTTGGGCAAGAGAGATGCAAAAAAACGACACCGTGATTAATCGGGGACGGTTTGTTATAAGCTCAGTAACAGGAACTACCTCGAGCAGAGCCAATTCATTTTTTATGGTGCATCCTGCAGAAACCAACCAGGACTGTGGACAGGTGTATGGCTTTAATCTTGTGTACAGCGGCAATCATTACGAGTCTGTGGAGGTGAGCTCTTTTGGAAAAACAAGAGTTACCTCAGGTATAAATCCGGAGACCTTCAGCTTCGTGTTGGAATCAGGGGAAAGCATAGAAAGTCCTGAAGCAGTGCTGAGCTTTAGCGATGAGGGATATAACGGATTAAGCCAAAACATGCACCATTTTGTTCGCGAGCATATAGTGAGAGGTGAGTGGAAGAAAAAGAATCGTCCGATACTGCTTAACAGCTGGGAGGCTGCATATTTTGATATAAATGAGAGCAAGCTGGTAAAGCTGGCAAAGGCGGGAGCCTCTCTCGGAATGGAACTGTTCGTGATGGATGACGGATGGTTTGGTGAGAGAAATGATGACAAGACCTCGCTGGGAGATTGGGAGGTTAATACCAAGAAGCTTCCTCACGGACTTAAAGGACTGGCGGATAAAATTAATGCGTTGGGAATGGATTTCGGTATATGGGTTGAGCCGGAAATGATTTCCGTAAAAAGCAGACTTTATGAAGCACATCCCGATTGGGCGATAGAGATTCCGGGCAAGCCTCATTCCGAAGGAAGAAATCAGCGAATTTTGGATCTTACCAATGTTGAGATTCAGGATTTTATTATAGAGAAAATGTCTGAGGTGTTTTCTTCTGCCAATATCAGCTATGTAAAATGGGACATGAACCGTACTTTTACAGATTATTATTCTGCTAAGCTTCCTGCCGACAGACAGGGTGAGGTGGCTCACAGATATGTATGCGGCCTGTACCGTTGTATGAAGGAACTGACAGAGAAATTCCCTCACATTCTGTTTGAAGGCTGCAGCGCAGGGGGCAACAGGTTTGACCTCGGTATTCTCAGCTATTTCCCTCAGATTTGGGCAAGCGATGATACAGATGCTCTATGCAGAACCTCTATACAGACCGGTTACAGCTACGGTTACCCTATGTCTGCCGTTACGGCGCATGTATCGGCATGTCCTAATCATCAGACCTTGAGAAATACTCCTCTGACCACAAGGTTTAATATCGCTGCCTTTGGAGTGCTGGGATATGAATGTAATCTATGTGATATGAAAAAGGAGGAGCTTGCAGAGATTAAGGCTCAGGTTGAGCTGTATAAGGAATGGCGGGAAATTCTCCAGTGGGGAGATTTCTATCGAGGAAGGAGCTTTAGCTCGATGCCGGAGACCGGAGTATCTGCAAGCGGCGTATATCAGACCGGAACAGATTCGGGTAATTTGACTGAGTGGACCTGTGTTTCACCGGATAAATCCAAGGCCGTGGGAATGCTCATGCAGAAGCTGGTTGTACCTAATTCTCCCTTCCAATGCTATTTTGCGCGGGGACTTAAGGGCAACGAAATTTACAATTTTTACAATCGAGAATTGAAATATGATGTTCGGAATTTCGGAGATTTGGTGAATACTGCATCACCGATTCATCTGAAGCAGGATACATTATTGCTTGACATTGTTGCCAAATTTGTCAAAATGGATGGTGAGACCGAAAAATACACAGTAAGCGGAGACATGCTTATGAATGGAGGAATTCATCTTAAGCAGGCCTTTGGCGCTACCGGGTATAACAAGGAAGTAAGATACTTCCAGGATTTCGGCTCCAGAATCTATTTTATGGAAAAATTTGGAGATAATTGATGAAGGCGAAGCAATTCCTGATACCGGTTATTGTATTTATTGCATTGGCAGGCCTCTTGTTCGGAGGCCTCTTTGTATTTAAGAAATTTATATATAAGGATACCTCTTATGTAGGAAAATGGACCAGACAGGTAGATATCACGGATTTTGTGACGGATATTATGGATATTTGGCTGGATGATGCCCTGGTAGGTGACCTTGCCGATTATGGGGATGAGAGGGTATTCATAAATGTTAATCTCACTATTAATTCTAACGGAAGCTGGTCGGAAAGTGTCGATGAGGCCTCATATGCTCAGGCGCAGGCACAGGCCGTAAGGATTGCAGCTGTCGGGCTAACTTCTTTTTTGGAAAAAAGACTTGAATGTGCGGAGGTAACTCCGGAAAGTGTCGGAAAGACTGTTGAGGAATTAGTTCAGGAGGCAATCGGAATGACTGCCGAGGAATATATTGCAGGCTACGGACCGCAGGTGCTGCCGACAATTGCTGACTTAAATAATACCTACTGCCACTCGGGCAGCTATGAGGTCAAAAACGGAGTTATCGCAAGAACGGGACTCGGTTCGGAAACTGTCTATGAGCTTTATTCGGTTCAGGATAATTTCCTGTTAATAAGCGGAAAGAGTGATAAAAGCTTTGAGATGACACCTGCAACAGGTACCTCTGCAGGAACCTCGCTGGGAACTGCGATAGATGCAGAACCGGTGGTCGCAGAACCCGACGGAAACGATGGCTCACAGAGCATTTCTCCTGCAGCGGGAGTGGTTTACCCCTTGGTATATATCAGACAGTAATTGGAGATTACGGACTTGAATAAGAATAAATTATTTAATTTAGAACCTTTATACGGACATAGGATTTTAGGAAAAGTAATAGCACTTGCGCTTTCTATACTGATGGTTACTGCAACAGTGATGAGCAATGCCTCACCTGCAGTGGCGGCAAATTATGATGCGGAGTACAGAATCAACAGGACACTTAATGTATCCGGCAAAGGAAATTACAATATTCGTACTATTCATCAGTATTATGATGAGAATGAATATGTATCCTTGCGTGATATGGCTAATGCACTTAATGGCACCGGTGCACAGTTTGGCGTTTCGATAGGGAAAACCTCGATAGTTTTGACGACAGGTGCAGCTTATTCGCCGGTAGGAAATGAGAATTCATATTTTGACGGCAATACAAGGGCACAGTCAGAACCTGAGTATGAAAGAAAGCGCAATTCATTTACGGTAAACGGATACAATCATCACTACTATACCTTTATCTATGAGACAGATACCGGAATATATGATTGCTATATGTATCTGACCGATCTTGTATTGATTTTGGAAAAGAACGTTTGGACCTCGGGTGATGTGCTTTGCATCAATCCTGATGAGAAGCTTGTGCTGAATATGCAGCAGCTGGAGGCGGAGGACTTTTTCTCAGGCACCAATACTGTACTTATCGGTGATGCTACCACCGGCGAGGTGTACTATACCTATAATGGTGATGCATCGGCAGCCATGGCCAGCACTACTAAGCTTATGACCTATCTTGTGGTTATGGATGCAGTGACGAACGGCCAGATTAGCCTTACTGATACGGTGGCGGTATCTGCAAATGTAAATCGTCTGTCGTATGCGGTGGACGGTGTTATACGAATGGCTACGGGACAGACGGTAAGCGTCAATGATTTGCTGGGAGGAATGCTTCTTCCTTCGAGCAATGAATGTGCGCTTGCACTCGCCGAGCATGTGGCAGGCTCCGAGGAAGCATTTGTTAACAAAATGAATGCCAAGGCTGCTGCCATAGGTCTTTCCGAGGCTACCAGGTTTTACAATTGCAACGGTCTTCCTACGTATACGGATACAGCTTTTGAGAGCAAGATTCAAAACAGAATCTCTTCAAAGGATATGTTTAAGCTGGTTTCGTATATCCTGGCTGTATATCCGCAAATCACAGATATCACCTCTAAGACCTCGCTTACTTTGTCAACTCTCGGAAGAACTGTATATAATACCAATCCTATGCTTTACAATATGCAGGGAGTTGTGGGAATGAAAACAGGAACTACCAACAAAGCAGGCTGTTGCCTTGTGAGCGCTATGCAGCTTACAGGAAGTGACGGAGTGCATACCTTGGTGGCGGTTGAACTCGGAGCTGAGGATGTTGTCACCAGAAACTACATTTCGAAGACCTTGCTTATGTACGGAAAGCAGGTGTTCACTTCAGGTGGTGTAAGCTCTATTGAGAATTATGATGCGAGCAAATACAGTGTAGAGGGCAGCGGAATAATCGGAGAAGGGGTACCGGAGGATCCGGATACACTGGCTCAATTGATTGTGTGGACTGCGAGAAAAAATATGGAGATACCTGAGCCCGAAAATATAGAAATCCCGGAGGATGCCCCGGGATTCTAGAAGGTGTATTAGATTTAATAAAAATTATTCATCTGATGCTTCCGGCAGAGCTGCTATAATGCGGTTTCTGCCGTTTTCTTTTGCGAAATACAAGCGTTCGTCGGCGGCGTTGATAATCTGGTCCTTGCTTAATTCGGGATCGCAGGCAACACCGATACTCATGGTAACCTTTATTTCAGAGCCCTCATAATCAACAGACATGGCACGAATCTCATCCAGGATGGTCTCGAGTTGACTTTGGGCTGTTTCAAGATCTGTCTTGTCAAAGGCAAGCAGGAATTCCTCACCGCCCCAGCGTGCCGCAAAGCCATTCTTTTTCATATTGTTCTGAAGAATAGTGGCTACTGCTTGAAGAACGGCATCTCCGGCGTCATGACCGTAGGTATCATTTACCTTTTTGAAGAAGTCGATATCGCCTATTGCAATTGAATAATGTGAACCGCCGGAAGTATAGTGCGACATAATGATGTCCAGCTTTCGATTGGCACTTCTTCTGTTGTAGAGCTTGGTAAGCGGATCCTTATCCATCATATCTCGCATTGAGCGATGCATTTCCAAAACTGCGGCAGCTATGGTGCCAAACTCATCCTTTCTGCGAAGGAGACCGGCATCAATCAGCGCGGCATCGTTGCCGGAAGCAGCATCCTGGGTAAAGCTCAGCAGCTTGGATATGCTCTTGTTTACCTCGCGGTTAAAGCTGTAAATAAGCAGCAATAGAATAATTGTGGCAAGCACTACGATGATATTGAATACGATAATGTTTTTACGCACGGTGGGCATAATCGAAGCATACGAACTGCAGCACTCGATAGCGCCTGCGTAGGTGCCGTCTGAATTTATGATGGGATAATAGTAAGAGAAATACTCGTCTTTATTAATCAGTGTATTCTTAAAAAAGAATCCATGGTCAGAGCTGAGCGTTACACTTGACTTCAATGCTGAAGCAATCTGAGGCGCGAGTCCTGAACCGACAGCTGTCACACCGTTCTTATCAGCGATTGTGGTCAGTATTCGTGTATCATAATAAATGAGACTGATTTCCATATCGGCAGGAACAAAAAATCCGGTTATGAGGTCGTCTCTGCCTGTGATATCGGTATCGCCCTTGTACAGCTTTAGGGCAGTTGAGCCCTGAATCGAGTAATCACCGGAGATTTTTAAGTCTATATTCTCGGCTATTAAGTATGATGCAGAGGTCAGCTCTCTTTCCTTTTCCTGCAACAGAGTGTTAAAGGTAAAGAAATAGATTGCAAGAGAACCTGTTACCGCTAAAACAAACATAACGGCAATGATTATAGCTATAAGCTTTTTTGATATTGCATTGCGATGCTTTTGTTTTTTGATGGAAGTGACAATTTCCGACTGATCGTCGGGATAAAGAAACTGCTGTTGATCTGCCATATTGATCCTCTCAATCTTGGTTTAAACTAAAGCAATTTTTAGGGTTATGTATTCATTATAGCACTTTTTGCTTGTATGGCGAAAACAATTAATTTTCGGATAATCGTGATAAAAAACACGGCAGTACGCATAATTGAAAATAGGCTGAAAATATAGTAAAATAAAGTGTTGCGGAGGGTTTGGAGACAGCAAATCATAATCGCAGCAAAATGATTTTATTTTGAGGTTTCGAATACAGTAATGAGCAGGGGAAAAAGCTTATTTAAAAATATAATAGCGATGTCGGTGATGCTTGCTTTACTTATAGTGCTTTCTATGACTGTAAGGGCGGCGGAAATGTCCGTGGATTTTACGGCAAAGAAATATGATAAAACAAGTGGAAATGAGTTTTCTGTAGGAACAAAGCTTAACAGCGATATCGCTATCAGTTCATATACGATTGTAATTGAATATGATAAATCGCGTCTTGAGGTCATAGATGGCGGGCAGAGCGTTGATAGGGCAAACGGTACTGTCACATGTACAGGAAGCGGCAGCCATCTTACAAATATTAAATTTTGGATTGATTTCAGGGCTATCAGCGGTGGAGATGCGTATATTACGGTGGTATCCGCTAATGCTGTCGGAACTGACGGTACGGAGTACTCAATAGCTGATTTGGGCACTGTGCCGGTAACCTTAAGAGGTGATGATGTATCGGAGCAAAATCTCATTGAACTGGAGACTGCGGATGATGGCGTCGGGGCTTTAGAGAATGGCAGTGATACAGAAGGCAGTGCCGATATTGATGGTGCGAGCAACGATGGCACGGATAAAGATGAAAATTCGACCTCAAACATAAACTCGGGTGAAAACGCTGAGGAAGTATTAGAGGGAAGCTCCGCAAATGATCCTATTGCCGACGGAGCGGGTGCGGGTTCAGAGAATAACGGGCGCCGGAAGCTTATATATTGGCTGGTGGTTGCTTTAATCATTGCAGTGCTCGTATTGATTGTAGCGCTTTCTACTTTTGGCGGCAAAAAGGCTAAGCATACTTCTGAAGATTATTCGGATGATGAATATGCAGATGGGGGATATGCAGAGGATGAAGCCGGATTAATCTTCGAGGGCGAGGAAGAAACGGCAGAGTCAGACGAAGCTCCTTTAGAGTCAGACGAAACTCCGTCGGAAACCGTGTACAGAGATTATGAGCCGTTAGTCGGAAATGATCCCTTTGAGGATATGCCGGTTGAAGAAGAGGATGGCGTTGACGAAGAAGAACCGGAGCCGGCAATGGAAGAAGCAGAAGCTTCTGAAGAAGAGCCGGAAACTGCCGAGGAAGAAGTAGAAACTTCAGAGGAAATTGAGCCTGCGGAAAAGGCTGAGCCTGTAGCAAAAGTTAATTCAGAAGCTATTTTTGCGGCAAATGATGTTACGGTACGCTGTAAGGTACGCTCTAAGAATCCGGCAAGAACCGATTTTGATGTTATTAATGTTTTGGACAGAATAAGCCTAAAGCTTTACAGAGGTGAGCTTGTAGAGATTACCGGAACAAGCAATCGAGAGCTGGAAGCATTTATATATCTTTTGACCGGTAAATGTAAGATACGTTCCGGAAATGTGGAGGCATCGCTTAAGAGATGCCGTACAGTAACTGCCAAGAGCTGCTTTGATCCGAGACTTACTGTCAGGGCCAATATTTACCGAAGCGGTGCATTGATGGGACATCCGAAGACCACACTTGATAAGTGCTTCAGCCGAGTAATCAAGTTTGCAGGCGCGGAGGATGCTGTTGACAAGCCTGCCGGTAGTGTTTCAATGACCACTATTCACAAGCTTGAGGTTGCTCTTGCGTTGCTGGATGACAGAGTTGATGTATTGATACTCGGTAATGTACTGGACAAGTGTGACGAGAACTTTGTGAGAAAGTGCAATGTGATACTCGGTAAGATGCTGGCAAAGGATATTACGGTATTGCTGTTTGGCATTATTCCGGAAACTATTGCTGCTAATTGCAGCAGAACTATCCGTATTATTAACGGGCATATATCGGAACGATAGTGCAAAAAGTTTTTTTGGTTGATTAAACTGCGCAGATGTGAGAAAATGTTATGATGTATTAGGTGTAGTTTGCCCTAATATACTCATTTACAGAATCGAGGAAGGGTATGAAAATTTTACTCTTGAACGGCAGTATGAGGGGCGATAGCAGTTCTTCATTAAAGGTTGCCAATGCTTTCATCCAAGGCATCAAGGAGAAATGTCCTGATGCTGAGGTTACGGATGTTAAGCTTCGTGATAAAAAAATAGAACACTGTTACGGTTGCCTGTGCTGTTGGAAAAATGAGAGAGGAAAGTGCATCATTCACGATGATATGGATGAACTTCGTGATCTGGTTATGGAGAGCGATATAATCATTCAGTGCTTCCCGCTTTATTTCTTCGGAATGCCGTCTAAGATGAAGGCTTTTGTAGATAGAATGATTGCCTATGTATCAGAGTACAGAGGAGTCGGCGGCAACAATATGACAGGAAGCTTCCTTCACAAGATGCGTTATCCCGAATTAATGGAGAAAAAGCTCGTGCTTATTTCTTCGTGCGGATACGAGAAGACGGAAGGCTGTTATGATTCTGTAAAGATTCAGTACGATACAATCTGCGGCGTAGGTAACTATACTCTTGTTACCGCATCACAGGGAGGTATGTTGGCAGAGAAGACTCTGCAGGCTAAGGTTGAGAGATATCTTGTCAAGTACAAGGAGGCAGGTAAGGAATTTGCCGAGAACGGCAGACTTTCCGATGAGACCATGGATAAGCTTGCGGTTCCCATGCTGGGACACAATACCTTTGAACAGCTGATTAACTTAAACTGGGACGACCCTAATGTTGGCCCCTACGGAAGAAAGGGCTGATAATGGAGAAAATAAAGAAAGCGCTTGCTAAATTTATTTTCTGGGCCGCATATCCGGTGCTTCGAATAATCTATCCGATGACGATTCATTGGGAGGATAAGAAAGCAACACAGGCTGCCCTAAAGGGCCACTGCATTATTTTTTCTAATCACACCGGTTATGTTGAAGGCTTGTTTATGACCAGATTGCTTCACCGATATCATGTGTGGACCTTCGTGGGTAAGGACTGGTACGACAAGAGAAAAATAAACTGGCTGTTCAGAAATTTACATTACATTTCCATCGACCGCAAAGGCGGTATGGATACAGAATGGCTCGATAAAGCCACAGAGCGTATGAAAAAAGGTTCATCCATATATATGTTGCCTGAAGGACATACAAGTCCTGTAGATCAGATGGATGAATTCAAACCGGGATTTTTGGTACTCGCAAAGCAGAGCGGGGCAACCCTTATCCCTATGTATATAGACAGAAAAATAAAGCTGTTCAGACATACCGGACTGGTAATCGGTAAGCCGATTTATCCCGATTTATTTGAAAAGGGTAGACCGTCACAGGTAATGAAAAAGCATGCCGAGAGCTGCCGCGATGCGGTAATCGAGCTTGGAAAGAAGCTCGAATCCGGCAAAATTAAATAGGTTATGAGCCGCATAAGCGGTGCATATAGAACTACACAGAAAGGAATAGAAAAAATGAACGAGAAAGAACTTGAAGTAGCAGCAAAGATTAAGAGCATGTTATCTGAGAACCTCAACATTCCTGAAGAGGAGCTTGATTATGAAGTAGCTCTTTTCAATGATGGTATTGGTCTTGATTCAGTAGATTCACTTGAGATCATCTCTTGCATCGACAGCGAGTATGGCGTTGTAATGACCGGTGTTCCCAAGGAGCATTTCTTCAATATCACAAGCCTTACCAAGTATGTTGTAGAGCACATGTAA
>JAKSRU010000062.1 GCA_024403475.1 Lachnospiraceae bacterium
GGCAAATATTATGGTGATTACTACGGAAGTGATTCATCAAAATAGTTTTTGGCAGGTAATAGACAGGTTAGATTATGAAGAAGATAAATTCGGTAAAAAGAATTATATTTTCAACTTTGTTTGCATTGGCGGTAATTGTTTTATGTAATTGTACCGTACTGCATGCAAGTGCGGCTGAAGCCCGAGTTCGTTTTGGTTCGACTTACTATGAGAAGAATCAGGGCGACAGGTTCCCTATGGGAATCTATGTAGAAAATTCGGATGGAACCGTAGCCGGAATAGGCAGTTATCATGTTGAAATAAGTTTCAATTCCGAACTGATTGAATACAGTGAAGGCGCAAGCTCTATTCAGCGCCCCGGATTGATTGTTTTAGAGGGTACCGGTGACGGTAATCAGAACAAAACAATGATTTATTTCAATGCACTATATGGCGGTTCCACCGATGTTACGGTGACCTCCGCTACAGTATATACTACAGACGGAACTGCAATGACTGTCAGTTTTCTGGGGTCCGTACCTGTAAATATCAGTGGTAATCCGCCGGAAACAGTTACTGATGATGATGCAGATGAGCTTGCGGATGGTGATGCAGAGGCTGAAAATGATGGTGATGAGACTGTAGAGGAGCCGGACGATGCAGAGAGTATAAATGCAGATGATGAGACAGATACATCTGAAGAACTTTCTGATGTTGATGAAGCAGCTGATACAGAAAACGTGACTGCTTCCGAGGAAGAGGCAAATACAGCAGAAAGTGAAGCGGTTGATACTGTTGAAGTTACAGAAATCCCCACTTCAGAGGCACCGGCCGCTACAGAAGTTGTTGAAGGCGGATTTTTTAAGTCTCTTTGGGCGCAAATTGAAAATGATTATTTGAAATTTATTATTATCGGTATCGCGGCGATAGTATGTATCGTTATTCTGATTGTTGCTATCAGGACTGCAGTGCGAGTAAGTGTGCACAGACACAAGCTCGATAAGATGATGAAAAACGGATCTGACAATCAAGAATGGGCATTCGAGTTTGATACAATCGACGAGGACAAGGATATAGTTGAGGATTGGGAGTACGATTCATCTGTTTTGGATGAGGATTGGACGGTGAATTCCAATACCTCTGAGGTTTATGACAGCGAAAGTGATAGTGTCGGAGCAGGTGCCGAAGTTAACGAAGATGACTCACTTGAGGATGAGGATTTTTTGTTTGAATTCAACGCCGGTACGGATAAAGATAATTGATTAATCGACTAACCGACTGTACTCAGTGTTGACAATAGAATGGAATATATACATGAAGATTAAATTACATGATGATAAAAATAACAGAAAGAGCTTTCTTAACCCTGAAAAGACACCTCTGTATTGTGCAGTGGGATTAATTGCGGTTATTGTGGTAGTGGTTGTTGTTATTGGAATTAACAGCAGCAAGGGTGGCAATTCTGCGGTCGCTAATAATCCGATTGGTGCTCCTATAAATCCGACAGCGACTGATGGTGTGTCTGTAGACGGAAGTGCAACCGGTACGGATACTGTTGTAAATCCGGATGGAACTGTTTCGACAGGAACGACCGTGGACGGAAACCAGACCACCGGCCAAACTACCGGGCAGACCGGTACTGATGGAACCGGTACTGTGAGTAACAGTAATTCGGAGGGTATTGTGATAGACGATGGTCAGGGCGGTACAATAGAGATTATTCCTGATCAGTCTCAGGGTGAATTAAGTATTTTGCCTAATACCGGCACTGACTCAACTGACAGCTCGACTACTGACACTTCCGGTTCCGGAAGCGCAGCAAGCGGTAATGATAGCAGTAATGGTACTGATGCTAATGAATCGACAGGCATAATTGAACTTCCGTTCGTTCCTGCAAGTGAATTGAGTGGTAATTAATATTGTGGCAATTCCTTAAGATTCTTTGAAGATTGTGGCTTCAAAATAGACATATTGAATTTGATGGAGTATTATAAGACTATCTGTGTTTATGCATAGATAGTCTTTTTATTTTGTATTTGATCATAAAGGGCAGAATGCCCGAGGAGGAAAAAATGAACATTGTATGTCTCGACCTTGAAGGAGTACTTGTACCCGAAATTTGGATTGCATTCGCAGAAGCGTCAGGAATCCCTGAACTTAGAAAAACTACCAGAGATGAACCTGATTATGACAAGCTTATGAAGTATCGTATTGCAATTCTTAAGGAGCACGGACTCGGACTTAAGGAGATTCAGGAGACAATTGCTACTATAGATCCTATGCCCGGTGCAAAGGAGTTTCTTGATGAGCTTCGCGCTACCACTCAGACTATTATTTTGAGTGATACCTTCTCTCAGTTTGCAGCTCCTCTTATGAAGAAGCTGGGTATGCCTACTATTTTCTGTAATGAGCTTGTTGTTGCAGAGAACGGCGAAATCGTAGATTTCAAGATGCGTTGTGATAAGTCTAAGCTTACCACTGTTAAGGCACTTCAGTCTTGCGGTTTTGATACCATTGCCAGTGGTGACAGCTTCAATGATCTTGGAATGATTCAGGCCAGCAAGGCAGGCTTCCTGTTCAGATCAACAGAGGCAATTAAGGCAGATTATCCTCAGTATCCTGCATTTGAAGAGTATGATGATCTTCTTGCTGCAATTAAGGCAGCACTTTAATTTATCTGCTTCCGGGGCTGTAAATGCCCCGGAAAAATACATTTATCCGAAATGGTTTGGAAGAATATGATAAAGAATTATCGTTTTACTATCAGCTATGACGGAACAAGATATTACGGATGGGAGCATCAGCCCAATACTGATATGACCATTCAGGGAAAGATAGAACTTGTTCTTGCACGAATGCTGGTCGGAGAAAAATACGGCGAGGCGTCTGACAAGGATGAGGAGGCAATCAAGGCTAATATTCCGGAGGTGTTGTGTGCCGGAAGAACTGATGCCGGTGTTCATGCGGAAGCAATGATTGCAAGTGTGAAGCTTGATACCGGATATACAGCGGAAGAAATCAGAGATTATTCCAATCGCTATCTTCCGGATGATATTTGTATCAGGGATGTCGTGGTGGCAGGAGACAGATTCCATGCCAGGTATAATGCCTGTGGCAAGACCTACAGATACAGATGCTATATCGGTGATACAAAGCCGATATTCGACAGGAAGTATGTATATACATTAGACAAAAAGCCCGATGTGGAGAAGATGAAGCAGGCAGCTGAACTTCTGCTGGGTGAGCACGATTTCAAATCATTTTGCAGTAATCCTAAAATGAAGAAGTCTACGGTCAGGCTGGTCGACAGAATTGATATTGCTGTTGAAGGGGATTACCTGTCACTCACATATCACGGATCGGGATTTTTGCAGTATATGGTAAGAATAATGACAGGAACGCTTCTTGAGGTGGGATGGGGAAAACGTACCCCCGAGAGTATGACGGAGCTCCTTGCGGCAAAGGATAGACGTCTTGCGGGAGAGACAGCGCCTGCTCAGGGACTTACCATGGTTAAGGTTGATTATTAGGTTGTACGGAAAACTACACTAAAATAGATTATTATAAGGAGACGCCAGGTATGCGTCGTATTTTTAAGAAGCTCGGTATTCTTCTCGACAGAAAACAAAAGAATGCTATGGCAGGACTTCTGGTTCTAATGACAATAGGAGCATTTCTGCAGACATTGGGTGTAAGCCTTCTTGTAGAGGTTGTGCAGGTTGTTGTGGACCCTGAGAAAGCAATGCGTAGCAGCCTTGTTTCCACCGTTTACAAGATATTCGGATTTGAGGATTTTAAGATTTTTTCAATTCTTATCATGTCCGGCCTGATTCTTACATATATCGTTAAGAATATTTATCTCTATTTTCAGTATAAATTGATGTATGCATTCATTTATACCAATCAGTTCAGTACCTCTGAGAGAATGCTGCGCAACTATATGAGACGTGGCTATGAATATTTCCTCAATGCAGATACGGCAACTGTACAGAGAAGCATCACTTCAGATGTTAACAATATGTATGCACTTATATTGGCTCTTTTGCAGATGTTTTCTGATGGTGCGGTGTCAGTATGCGTAGCAGTATTTTGCCTTATTAAGAGCGGTACACTTACGATTATTCTTGCAGTAGTACTTATTGTAGTGATGCTTATTGTTAAAAAGGTTTTCAAACCGATTATGTACAAGGCCGGTAAGGATAATCAGGATTATTACAGTTCTCTGTTTAAGTGGATTTCTCAAACTGTATTGGGAATAAAGGAAGTTAAAATAACCGGCAGAGAGACCTATTTTGTTGATCAGTATAAGAAAGCCGGTAAGGGCTATGTCGGAGCAGTTCAGAAGTACACTTTGTATAACAATATTCCAAAACTGTTGATTGAGACGGTCTGTGTTGGAACAATGATCGGATATATCATTGTGCTTATTGTTAATGGTGCGTCAACAGATAATATGCTTACTGTAATGAGTACTCTGGCAGCAGCTGCTGTGGTTCTGTTGCCGGCAGTAAACAGAATTAATAATCAGATTAATTCTATAGCATATCTTGAACCCTTCTTTATGAATGTCAGCGACAATCTTCAGGACGAAATCAGCGCGGACAAGGTTGACCTTACATTTGTAGGGAATGCAATTGATAAGCTTCCCATCAAGGAAAAGATTTCATTGGAGAAGATTACTTATGCATATCCTAACACCGAAAAGTATATTTTCAAAAATGCAAATTTGGATATAAAGGTCGGGGAGTCAATCGGTATTGTGGGTGCTTCCGGAGCCGGTAAGAGTACGGTGGTGGATGTATTGCTCGGATTGCTGATTCCTTCAGAGGGACGCATTCTCGTGGATGATACTGATATCACGCAAAGAGATGTGGAACAGGGAAGTGATATAATGCGTGATTACAGAGGATTCTTACTTAATGTGGGTTATATTCCTCAGATGATATATATGCTGGATGATACTATCAGACGTAACATTGCATTTGGTATTCACGATGAGGATATGAATGAGGAAAGAATCTGGGAAGTGCTAAAAGAAGCACAGCTGGATGACTTTGTTCGCTCTCTGCCGGATGGACTTGATACAACTATAGGAGAAAGAGGAGTGCGTCTGTCGGGTGGTCAGAGACAGAGAATCGGCATTGCAAGAGCTTTGTATCATGATCCGGAACTGATTATTTTGGACGAGGCCACATCAGCTCTTGATGGAGATACTGAGGCTGCTATCATGGATTCGATTAATTATTTCCAAGGAAAGAAGACATTGGTTATTATTGCACACAGATTGCAGACAATTCAAAATTGTGATCATGTGTACAGGGTTGAGGATGGAAAGATTAATCAGGAGCGATAGTTTATTTTGGATAATGAAGAAATAAAGAATACAATTGAAGATACGCCGGCTTCTGATGGACAAGTATCTGATGAACACTTAATTGTAACTGATGAAGTTGTAAAGAAGAAAAAGCCCGGTTTTATCGCCCGGTTTGCGAGACTTCTCATTTGTGGAGGAATCGCACTGGCTGTCTTTGCAGTTTTTTTTGTGATCTTTTTGATAAATGAGAGCAAAAATACCGCAGAATATGCACCGCAGATTGTAATAATGGGTGATAGTATATTCGCAAGTTCAATTGATGATACATCAGTAGGGGCGATGCTTGCTGAAAAAATGAACGTTGAAATTGCTGATGTTTCATTCGGCGGTTCAAGTATGAGCTACGTTGACAGGAAGTGCCGAATGGATTTTACGGAGGATGCCTTTTGTATGGCGGCGCTTACTCAGGCGATATTATCCAATGATTTCAGGTATCAGGAAAATGCTCATGTAAGGCAGAATGTCGCCGAATACTTTGACGAGAGGGTAGAACTCCTTAAGTCGATAGATTTCTCAAAAGTGGATATTATGATAATAGACCACCTGCTTAATGACTATCAAATAGCAGCACCGATAAATAGCGGTTCGAATTATTATGATGAGTATACTTATGAGGGAGCCTTTAGAAGCGTCATCACGCAGCTTAAAGAGGAATACCCTAATATGCGTATTATAGTTGTTGCACCAATCAAATCCTGGTATACAGAGGAGAATATTTTGTCCTCAGAGTATGATGCCGGTGGTGGAACAATAGATCAATATATTGAGATTCAAAAAAAACTTGCAGAGGAATACCGGGTAGAATGGATTTCACTTTACGATGTTTATGATGATAAGCGTTTTTCAGTGGATAATATTCATCCAAATGCTGAGGCGAGAGAACTTATAGCAGATTATCTTTATGATTATCTTGCAAACGGAGAATGATTTGAAAAGCTTTAATGAGAAACTTATAGATATAAAAAAGCATATAACATCTCAAAGGAGAGCTGCTTTCATAGCAGCAGTTGTGGTAGGACTCCTTGTACATATGGTGGTGATGGTTTCTGATTGGCCTAATCATGACGGATTAGCAAGTATGTATTTTGACCAAAATATGATAACCTCCGGAAGATGGTTTTTATCGGTGGCTTGTGGAATATCTTCCTACTTTACTGTACCGTGGATTATCGGTGTGCTGGGTATTTTCTATCTTGGAATAACGGCCGCTGTTTTGGCAGATATTACAGAGGTTAAGAGCAATATGGCAGCAGCATTTATAGGGGCATTGCTGGTTTCATTCCCGGCACTGGCATCTACATTTGCTTATGTATTTACCCTTGACGGATATATGCTTGCCTTGCTTTTTGCGGTGCTATCGGTTGCGATTACCAAGAAATATCGTTTTGGTTGGATTGGCGGAATAGTATTTCTTGCGTTGAGCTTGGGAACTTATCAGGCATATTTGCCCTTTGCAGTTATGCTTTGCCTGTATATGGTGATTCTCAGAGAAACCGACAAAGGTAGTAATAAAGCTAAGTTTTTGGATTGTCTCCATTATCTTTATATGGGGATTGGCGGAGCAGCATTGTACTATGTGATACTTAAAATACTGATGGTGGTAGAGGGCAAGACATTAGATACCTATCAGGGAATTAATGGTCTTGAGAGTGGTGTCGAAAAGCTTGGAATACTTAAAACAATTCCTCTCATGTATAAGG
Organism: Lachnospiraceae bacterium; assembly: GCA_024403475.1. Classification (GTDB taxonomy): domain Bacteria; phylum Bacillota; class Clostridia; order Lachnospirales; family Lachnospiraceae; genus AC2028. The sequence continues at coordinate 7,054 of JAKSRU010000062.1, forward strand.
ATTTTATAAGCTTCACATTGAAATCAAAAATTCTAACTACTAACATATTTTGTGTTATTGCTTTCGCATTGTTATTGCTTGTGGCAATTATTGTGTTCATGAGAAATGCAGTTGAGAAAAGGTGGTTCAGTAAACCATGGTTGTATATAACTGTAATTGCAATAGTAGCTATATTACCTCTTGCTGCTAATATTGTTATGGTAGTATCAGCGGATGTTAACTATCATCTGATTATGAGATATCAGTGGGTCCTTTTCCCGATTTTGCTGGTCTCTTTTTCTGATAAATTCGGAGATTTACTGGTTTTTGTAACTGCAAGTAATAAGCGAAAAAAAATGAAGACTGTGACAGATTTGGCTTCATGGATATTGGTGATAGCTTCAACCGTAATGATTTTATGCTACGGAATAGCAGATAATATCGGTTACTCTAACCTAAACAAAAAATATGAAAAAACTTATGCTTACTGTGTGAGACTGGTGGATAGAATCGAGCAGACAGAAGGGTATTATCAGGGGATACCGATTGCGATGATTGGTGTCGTGAGCAATGACGAATATCCGACTACTGATTTGACGCAGGGAATTACCGACAATATGATTGGCCTCAGCGGTGATTATCTGCTTTATAAAAATTTGGACTATGAGCAGTTTATTAAGAACTATCTCGGTGCCAGTATGAATTTCCTGAGCGGTGATATTATTTCAGAGGTTTATTATAGTGATGAATATCGTCAAATGGGAAGCTTTCCGGCTGCAGATTCTGTGAAAATAGTAGACGGAATAATGTACATTAAGACTGAGAATTTTGAATAATAGGAGATGAATATGTCACTCTTATCTATTGTGCTTCCTTCTTACAATGAAGAACAGAATATAGCAAATACCGCAAAAGTGCTGACAGGGCTTATGGAAGAAAACGGAATCGATTATGAGCTTGTGTTTGTCAGTGATGGTTCGAAGGATAATACATATTCGGAAATCTGTAAGCTTGAAGTTGAGAATAAGAAAATAAAGGGCGCGGAATTTTCACGTAATTTCGGAAAGGAAGCAGCCATATTTGCAGGACTTGAGCTTGCGACCGGCGATGCGGTTATTGTAATGGATTGTGATCTTCAGCATCCGCCGGAGGTTATACTGGAGATGGTCTCAAAATGGAAAAACGGAGCTGAAGTTGTAGAGGGAATAAAAAACAGCCGCGGCAAGGAGAACATTTTTCATAAGGCCTTTGCGAATGTCTTTTACGGAATCATGAGCAGTCTTATAAAGATTGATATGAAATCTTCTTCAGATTTTAAGCTCTTGGATAGAAAAGTAGTAAATGCTTTGTTGGAAATGCCGGAAAAAGAGACCTTCTTTAGAGCGCTAAGCTTTTGGGTGGGATTTAAGAAGGATACTGTAATTTATGATGTTCAAGAGAGACAGTTCGGAAGCAGTAAATGGTCTTTTACGAGTCTTGTAAGATACGCTATCAGCAATGTGACAGGCTTTACAACCTTACCGCTTAAGATTGTGAGCTGGATCGGCTTGATATTTGTAATATTGAGTGTGGGATTGGCTATACAGACATTGGTCAGATTCTGTATGGGAAATGCTGTAGAGGGATTTACAACAGTGATTCTTTTGCTGCTGATGATTGGAGGCTTGATTATGGTCAGCCTCGGAATTATCGGTAATTATATAGCAAGAATATATGAAGAAGTTAAGGGAAGACCAAGATATATTATCAGCAATGTGACAGATAATATGCCTGAGCAGATAAAAGGAGCTTGGAAAAAGAATGATTAATTTTAACGTACCGCCTTATGTTGATACAGCAATGGATTATATAAAAGAGTGCATTGCTAACCAGAAAATTTGTGGTGACGGAAAATATACAAAAGAATGCAATAAGTGGCTTGAGGAAAAGACAAAGACCAGAAAGGCATTGCTTACTACTTCATGTACACATGCTACGGAGCTTGCAGCAATACTTGCTGATATACAGCCCGGTGATGAGGTTATTATGCCTGCATATACTTTTGTTTCTACAGCAGATGCATTTGTTCTCAGAGGGGCAACTCCTGTCTTTGTTGACATCAGACCGGACACAATGAATATTGATGAAAAGAAGATTGAGAGAGCAATCACCGAAAAGACAAAGGCTATTGTACCTGTTCATTATGCCGGTGTAGCTTGTGAGATGGACACAATTATGGATATTGCGACCCGTCATAACCTTATAGTAATTGAGGATGCGGCGCAGGGCATAATGTCAACATATAAAGGAAAAGCACTTGGTACTATAGGTAATTTTGGTGCTTTGAGCTTTCATGAAACAAAGAATTACAGCATGGGTGAAGGCGGAGCATTGCTTATTCGCGATGAAAAGGATGTCGAGGATGCCGAGATAATTCGTGAAAAGGGTACCAACAGAAGTAAGTTCTTCCGCGGACAGATTGATAAGTATACTTGGGTTAATCTGGGATCTTCTTATCTTCCCAGCGATATGAATGCAGCATATCTTTATTCGCAGTTGGAAATCGCGGATGAGATAAACAATCAGCGTTTGGATAATTGGAATCGTTATTACAAAAATTTAGAGGAACTTAAGGATGCAGGGAAAATAGAGCTTCCCGTTATCCCTGAGGGTTGCGTACATAATGCTCATATGTTTTATATTAAAGCAGCCGATATTGAAGAGCGTTCTGCATTGATAGCATTTCTTAAAGAAAGAGGAATTATGAGCGTATTCCATTATATTCCTCTTCATACCGCTCCTGCCGGAATTAAGTTCGGAAGATTCGACGGAGAGGATGAGTATACTACCAAGGAGAGTGAACGACTCGCACGACTTCCTATGTATTATGGATTAAAGCCTGAAGAGGTGGATATGATCTGTGAGACAATAAAGGAGTTTTATAAATAATTTATTTCCCTATAAGTTGTAGGGTTAAGGAACTGTATTTGCAATGAAGACTAATCGCTGGAATAATGTGTCTGTCGTTTTGGGCAGGCTGTTATACATAGGATTTAGCATACAGATAGTGTTCGGAATTATCTGGATGGCTAAAAACATCGGGTACGTTCAGATGTTTGGTGATGCTTCCTACAATGTGACATTGTCAGGAGTGTTATCGGGAGATGGCGATACCGGTATTCTTTATCCGGCTATAGTTTTGCTTACCAGAGCTTTAGGCGAGATTACATTTGTTCCGTGGTATAGCTATTTGTATATTCTGCAAATTATGCTTGCTGTTATTGCAGGATATCTTTTGATGGCAGAAACTAAAGTGTTTGGCAACAAGAGAAGACGCTTCGTTTGGGGAAGCCTTGTTTTAGCTACATTTCCACCGATTATGCAGATACATACGGCTATACTCGTTAATTCTTTTTTGCTTAGTTTGTTTATGTTACAGGCTGTATTTATTATTAAGGCATGGAAGTGTATTCATGATAATAAGTCTGTTACTGCGGATTACGTATATGCAATTTCAGGAGTGGCACTGTTTTGGCTACTGATGTCACTTACAAAATGGTTTTGCTTTTTCATTGGCGCAATACCGGTTGTTGCGACATTTATCGCAATTGCGGTTATGGCGGTTAAGAACAGAGGTTATGTTGATGGAAAGCGAAATCCGATTGGATTATATGAGGCGCGAAAGATTGTTATTTCTTCTTTTGTGACTATGATGTTGTTTTGCGGTCTTGTGATAGGAATTGATAAGCTTACTAACGATACAAACCTGTCGCAAAGAGGTGAGGTTTCTATCGATAAGCTGATGTTTGAGAGATTAGCTTGGAAGGCCGGATTTGGTAGAGGAGATGCTTTGCTTACCAGTTTTAATGGCATTGTTGACAGTAATGTTTTGTATGGAACAATGTTACATCAGGACAACATAAGACTTGAATTTGAGCCTGAACTTGAGAGTAAGGTTGGTATAGAGGAAGCTGAAAGACTGTATAGACAGACAAATTTAGCGATATGGAAGTACAGTAGAAGTGAAGTGATAAAAGACTTTGCTATAGATATGGCCGGATATGCCATGCCTCAGGTGATGCTGCGAATATTTCTTGAGAAGAATAAGTATATCACTTATACACCTCGCAATTATGACTCCTTTAAGCGTAATAGTGCCGTATTGTCTAAATATTATATGGATTATTCGCTGCTTTGGTTTGTTATTTCATTAATAATTGGAGTGATAATCATTGGATTAAGAATAGCAGGCAAATTAGTTAAGGCAGATAGACGAATTACAGGGGCATATATTGTAATAGGTATTACATGTATATGTATTGCAATTCGCAATGTAATGCTGGGAAACTGTATGTATGATTACAAGGAAGCAGGAAGTGCAATGGTTACCTGGTTTATGGTTTTATTTACTTTTTGCGGATACTCGATATTTGATGAGGATGTTAAATGACGTTATCATCTTTTTTATTGACAATTTTATGGTTGATTATTATTCCTGTTGTTGCAGGTGGTATTTTCTCGTTCAGAAGTAAGGGCTTTGTGGCAGAGGATGCCGTAAGTTGGGAAAAGAAATCAGCAGTTGGTATTTTTTTGTGGAGCTGGCTTTTGGGACAGCTCCTTTTGTGGTGTGTTTTTCAGGTGATTGCAGTATGGATGATACTTCATGAATATCTGTTCACGATTGTAGTTAAGTATTATCTGATAAGTGTGGTTGCATTGTGTCTGGTATCAGTAGTGCTCAATATCGTTAGAGTGATTAGAGGAAGATTTATATTTATAGCGGGAAAAGCTAAGGAAGCTGAAATATCGATACAAGCTGATGATACTAAACAAGTAGAGGCTTTAAGTCAAAATACAGATTCCGATAAGGTTTTCTCGGAAACAGACCAAGATAGTAAGGAAATAAAGCAGGAAAGAAATATTATCACTGTCGCGTGGATAGTTTTTTTTGTAGTGCTTGCAGTCCAGGTCGTGTTGCAGGTTGTGCTCGCATATATGGACGCTGATGATGCGTATTATATCAGCGAGGCGGTGGCAATAGAATCCTCTGATTATATGTATAGGCTGGTTCCCTATACAGGTCTATTCACAGCTATGGATTATAGACATAGCTTGGAACCCTTTCCCGCGTGGTTGGCATTTGTTTCGAGAATTACCGGTACGCAGGTGGTATCAATGGCGCATGTATTTTTGCCGGCCGTTATGTTGCCATTGACCTATGGCGCTTATTCACTTATGGGGCATCGAGTTCTTGGAAAAAAGAAAAAATGGCTCCCGATTTATATGGTCATTATGGAAATACTGGTAATGTTTAGCCTGTATTCTACTAAGGTGCCGGAGAAGTTCTTTATCACACGCATCAGGCAAGGCAAATCTACAATAGCATCACTTGTTATACCGGGACTTTTTTTGTGCCTGTTCATAGTGCTCGAATACGCACGTGAAAAAAGACGTACCGATATTTGCGTATGGATTATGCTTTTTATGTTGAGTACGGCCGGTTGTTTGTGCAGTACTCTTGGCGCATTGCTTTGCGCGTTACCGGTGTTGATAGTTGCAATCATGATGGTGTTTGTATACAAAAAAGGTCTGCATCTTATTCCTATGGTGATAGGATGCTTGCCATGTTTTGTGTACGCGTTATTGTATTTGATGAACCGATAGGAGAACCGATATGTGGGATTACATTGTAAATCATTTTACCGAATATATCGGGACCGGATTGATTTTTATATATTATCTTGCATGTGTAATCAGAATGTTTGTCACTGAAAGGCGTAAAGAATATAGAATATTGTTTATCTATATGCCTGCAGTTGTATTGTTACTGTTTTTCAATCCTCTTGTTGCAAAGATGCTTAAGACCTATGCAGATGATACGATTTATTACAGGATTATGTGGCTCATTCCGGTATCTGTGACCATAGCTTATACGGTGGTGGATTTGTGTTGCAGTCTTAAAGGCAAGAGTAGGATATTGGCACTGTTGCTCTCGGCGGTGCTTCTTATTGTTGGAGGCCGCCTGGTATATTTTGATAACGAATATTCTGTGGCAGAGAATGAGTATCATATGCCACAGCCTGTAGTTGATATATGTGACGAACTGGTGGTGCCCGGAAGAGAAATAATGGTTGCTTTTCCAACCGAGATGCTGGTTTATGTCAGACAATATACGCCGATGATAGTAATGCCATATGGCTATGAAGAGTTAAAATATCTCTACTTAAAGTATGATGATCCTATTCATGCCCAGATACGTGCGGAGGAGCCTGATGCACAGATTCTGTTCACTGAAGCCGGAAACAGAGGCTGTCATTATGTGGTGATTGATGAGAATAAAAGTATAGAGGGTAATCCTGAAAACTATGGATTTTACGAATATATCCATGTGGATGGTTATGTAATATACAGGAACTCAGCTGCAAATTTCGATGTGTAACAAGAAAATATGGG
>JAKSRU010000063.1 GCA_024403475.1 Lachnospiraceae bacterium
ATGAACATAAAAATCTTGCTTGCAAGATTTTTTGTGAGTAAGCTTTTGGGGCGTTACTGCGAATGACCTATGGTGTTTTGCGAGGTGCCCTATGGACGTATCTTCTTTATCTGCATACCAGGATTATTATAAACAGCTTGCCGGCAACAGTGCGGCCGCAAGCGTAGCAAACAAACTGAATAGTGCAAATCCTGCTACCTCTACTGATGATGAACTCATGGCAGTGTGCAAGGAGTTTGAAAGTTATCTCCTTGAGCAGGTTTTTAAGAATATGGAAAAGACTGCGACGGTTTTTTCTGATGAAGACAGTGATAAAGCCAGTGGTCAACTGGTGGATTATTTCAAGGATGTTACCATTCAGGAGATTGCAGGTATGTCCACTGAGCAGAATTCACTCGGTTTGGCGCAGATGCTTTATGAACAGCTTAAGCGTAATATGGGAATCACAGCCGAACAGCTTGCTCAGAACAATGCTGAGAGCGGAACGGTTACGTCAGCAGCCGAGCAGTAATTAACGGGTTTGCAATAGACTAATAGATACTTGTTTATTACCCTGCCCTATGTTATATTGGGCAGGGAATTTCTATTATTGAAGTCTTTCTTTTTATTATTCTATTAATCTTTTCAGGCATCCTGCAGATATTCATTTTTTACGAGGAATTTAATGGAAACAATCAAGGGATACATAGATCATTTTATATACCGGAACGAGCAAAACGGCTACGCAGTAATGGTTCTCATTGTGAAAAACAAAGAGGTTACCTGCGTGGGTAATTGTCGCGACCTGCAAATGGGGGAAACCATTGAGGCAGAGGGCGATTATATACAAAATCCTATGTACGGCAAACAGTTTAAAATAGAAAAATACCGTGTTGTTCCTCCGGCTGACAAGGATAGTATGGAGCGTTATTTGGGCTCCGGAGCAATCAAGGGTGTGGGTGCGGCACTTGCTGCCCGTATCGTAAAAAACTTTGGTGATGATACTCTTCGCATCATAGAAGAGGAGCCCGAAAGGTTGGCGGAAATCAAAGGGATAAGTACCAGAATGGCTATGGAAATAGCAGTTCAGGTTGAAGAAAAAAGAGATTTAAGAGATGCTATGATTTTTCTGGGACAATATCATATATCTCAGGCTCTTGCTGTGAAGATATATGAGACCTACGGAACTTCTATGTATACAGTCTTGAAGGAAAATCCTTATCGCATGGCGGAGGATATTCACGGTGTGGGATTTATCACAGCGGATACAATTGCTTCCGAAATGGGAATGCCTATTGATTCGGGCTTTAGAATTCGATGCGGATTGTATTACACTCTTCAGCAGGCAATTGGAGAAGGCCATGTGTATCTTCCCGTAGATACTTTGCTAAACAGAGGAATGCAGCTCTTAAATTGCTCTGAAGAAGCGGTGAAGAATGAATTTGACGGGCTGGTTTTTGACAGAAGAATAATTGTAAAAAATGATAATGCATATACCTCGGCATATTATTATGCAGAACTCAACTGTGCGGCAATGCTTCATGATAGAAATCTGACATTGGAGCGAATGGAGCCTGAGCAGGAAGAGGTGTTGATGGGACGCCTTAAAAGGATTGCCAACGACAAGGGGATGGAAGTTGATCCGCTTCAGCTTGAGGCGGTAAGAGAGTGCGTGAAGCATGGAATATTTTTGCTGTCAGGCGGCCCCGGAACCGGCAAAACAACTACCATTAATTTGATGATCAGATATTTTATGTCGCAGGGAATGGAACTGCTTTTGGCAGCACCTACCGGAAGAGCTGCCAAACGAATGAGTGAAGCCACCGGCTTTGAGGCGACAACCATACATCGACTTTTGGAAATGGGTGGTAATCCTGAGGGCGAAAATTCAGCAGTAATGTTTCAGCGAAACGAGGACAACCCGCTCGAGGCAGATGTTATTATCATCGATGAGACTTCGATGGTTGACATTATGCTGTTTCAGGCATTGCTTAAGGCTATTGTCCCCGGAACAAGACTTATATTGGTTGGTGATGTTGACCAGCTTCCGAGTGTGGGAGCAGGACAGGTACTTAGAGATGTAATTTCGAGCGGAGCTTACTCGTGTCTCAAGCTTCAGAAAATATTCAGACAGGCTATGAATAGTGATATAGTAGTCAACGCTCATAAGATTAACAGGGGAGAGCAGATAAGGCTTGATACCAATTCGAAGGATTTCTTATTTCTGGAGAGAAATAGTGAGAGCGTGATTAAGGATATTATGGTTTGGATGATGCGAGATAAACTTCCGGATTATTGCCAAACTACACCTCTTGATATTCAGGTGCTTACACCTATGAGAAAAGGTGCTTTGGGTTGCGTTGAATTAAATCATTTTTTGCAAAGCTGCTTAAATCCTGCCGATAACAACAAACGAGAGCATCTGGCAGGAGATTATTGTTACCGTGAGGGTGACAAGGTTATGCAGATTAAAAATAATTATAAGCTGGAGTGGAAGATAAACGGACGTTTCGGAATGACTATTGATAGCGGTTTAGGCGTGTTTAACGGTGATATGGGACGTATAATAGAAATCAATGAAACCGCATCACAGATGACGGTGGAATTTGATGATAAGAGAGTGGTAGAATATCCGTTTTCGCTTTTGGATGAGATAGAACCTGCATACGCTATTACAATACACAAAGCGCAGGGCTCGGAATACCCTGCTGTATTGATACCTATATTGGATACTCCGGCTCTGATGAGGTACAGAAATTTGCTTTATACAGGTATAACCAGAGCAAAATCCTGTGTTGTGCTTCTTGGTAGCAGCAGCATTATCAGAAATATGATAGAGAATGCCGGGGAGAGCAACAGATATTCTTCTCTATGTGAAAGAATCAGAGAAATTGAAGGAGTATAGATATAAAAATTAAGAAAATCGGGGAAGTGATGACGCAGCTTGTATTCCCCAGAAGATGTCCGGCATGTGATGGGATTGTTACACCGTTTGGTGAAAAAATTTGTTCCGGATGCTTGGATAAATTTAGAATAATTGCACCACCGTGGTGCATGAAGTGCGGAAAGCGTTTGGCGAACGAATCGCAATTTTGCAGTGATTGCGAAGAGGCTGATCATTCTTTCATCAGAGGAAGGAGCCTCTATGAATATACCTCGGTAGCAATGTCAGTTTATAAGTTCAAATACGGTGCACGGCGGGAGTATGCTGACTACTATGGGGAACAGATTGCAGAGTACCTGGGGGATTTTATAAAGCGAATCAATCCGGATGCGTTGATTCCTATACCGTTGTATGGGCCTAAGCTCAATAAAAGAGGCTATAATCAGGCCGAGGAGCTGGCCAAGGCCATAGGCAGATATACAGGAATTTCGGTTGAGAGTAAGCTGTTGAAAAGGATAAAAAATACTGTGCCGATGAAGCTGCTTTCACGTGATGAGAGGCGCTCAAACTTAAAAAAGGCTTTTATTATTAGCCGAAATAGTGTAAAATTAAGAACGATTATAATTATTGATGATATATATACTACCGGCACTACGCTCGATGAAGCCGCAAGGGTTTTTCGAGAGGCCGGAGTTGATAATATTTACTTTATTACATTGGCGGGAGGTTATTCAGTATAGTATGAATGTAAGAAATTGTCGTAAATGCGGACGTATGTTTAACTATATTACCGGAATGCCTGTATGTCCGACTTGCCGTGAAGCAATGGAGGCTAAATTCCAGGAAGTAAAAGAATATATTCGTGAGCACAAGGGCGCAGGAATCAACGAAGTAGCAGAAGCTTGCGAAATCGAAACAGCACAGATTACTCAGTGGCTCAGAGAGGACAGACTTGAGCTTGCTGCGGATTCTGCTGTGATGATTAATTGTGAGAAATGCGGGGCACCTATCAGATCAGGTAAATACTGTGATAAATGCCGAGCAAATATGACCAATTCGCTTAACAGAATGGCCATGGATATTAATACAAAGGCTGCTGCAAGTGCTGCTGCACATGTTAACAGCGGATTCAGAAATAAGTAATTTAAGATTTTCAGTTATATAAGTAATACGAGGATTTATATGTTAAATCAGGAGAAGGTCATATTAATGACCAGAATGGCCTCCTATGAAAGCGGAAAAGGTAAGGATCATCTTAGAATAGGAAGATACTTCCGTTCCGACTATGTTGCATTATCACTGATTAAAGCGATTTTCAGCATTACAATTTCCTTCATTTTCGGTGTGGCCATTTATGTTTACTATCATTTTGAAGAATATATGGCGAATATTTATGAACTCGATTTCCTTGAATTGGGAAGGCAGTTCGGAAAATATTATTTGATTTTGCTCGTTGTATACGTGGCAATTTCATATATTGTATGCATGGCGCAGTATATTAACGCCAGGGTAAACATCGGAAGGTATAAGAGCAGCCTGAAGAAACTCAGGAAGATTAATAAGGCTCAAAAAGAAGATTAATGAAGACTATATTTGAAATTAGAGAAAAAATAATACAGATATACAACAAGATTGATGCATATTTAATACCGGTACTCAAGCTGGTTGTAGCATTTATTGTATTGCACACCATTAATTCGAGACTCGGATTTTTCACTAAAATTGATAGTGTGGCAATAGAACTGATTGCATCGTTGCTTTGCTCATTTCTTCCGGCAGGAGTTATGGTTATTTTGGCGGCTGCATTCATTTTGCTGCACACTTACAGTTTGAGTCTTATAGCAGCAGTGTTGTGTTTGATGTTGTTCCTCGTTTTGTATTTATTGTTGCTTAGATTTTCACCTAAGGAATCAATAGTTGCAGTTATAGTTCCCGTCCTTTTGTACTGGAAAATGCCTTGTGTACTTCCTGTAGTGCTTGGTGTTGTAAGTAATCCCGGAGCTGCAGTGGCTGCGGCTGTAGGAGTTGTTGTGTACTGCTTTATTAAGGTTATCACCGCCAATGCAGTAGCGATAGGAACAATGGAGCTGGGAGATGCGGCAGAGCAGCTTAAGCTTATTGTAGATTCCTTCCTTGCAAACAAGGGAATGATAGTTTTGATTGCGGCATTCGCGATTACTATTATTGCAGTATATTTCCTTCGCAAGCTTCCTATTAAGAGAAATTGGGAGATTGCTATCGGAGCAGGTGCTGTTATCGAGATAATTGTGCTTATTATCGGTAATATCATCATTGATACCGGATTGTCATTTGTGTCAATTATTTTGACTGCTATTCTTTCAGTTGCAATTGCTTTTGGAGTTAAGTTCTTTAGGTTCTGTGTTGATTTTGGAAGAACCGAAAGAGTACAGTTTGAGGATGATGATTATTACTATTATGTAAAAGCTGTTCCTAAGATTAATCTCGGAATAGCGACTCCTAAATCAAAGAGTATCAACAGACAAAAGTTTGGTCGCGGAAGATTCGTTACCGGCAATACTGACGATGCTTATTCTGAAGATATCTATGATGATGGAATTGATGAAACACGTTATGAGGATGAGTATTATGAGGAGTCTTACTCTGATGAATTAGATGAAAACGGTGAATATACCGTGGAGGGTGATTCTTTAGAGAATGGCGAGTTTTATGAGTCCGAGGAATATTATGAGGGCGATGCAGAGTTATCAGATGATGAAAGCATGCCTGATGAATTAGAGGAGTTGTTTTAGTGTAAATGGAATGGTGGGGCAAGGTTGTTGAATACTTAAAAAACCTAGGCATATACAGTACTACCATTAATCCGGGCGATGTGATTGAAATCCTTATCATCGCCTTTTTGTTGTATTATCTTTTAAAGTGGACCAAGACTACCAGAGCCTGGTCACTTCTTAAAGGAATTATCGTAATTGTTCTGTTCCTTCTTATTGCCTTTCTGGCAAACATGGATACTATTCTCTGGATAGCGCAGAAAATTATAAATTATGCGGTGTTTGCACTTTTGATTGTTCTTCAGCCTGAGTTACGAAAGGGACTTGAGAACCTGGGCAGAAAGAATATGATTGCAAGTATTATTTCCACCAGTGTGCACCATAGTGAGAGTGAAAGCACAAATTCAGATACCATTAATGAGCTGGTCAAAGCTTGTACTGCTATGGGTAAGGCTAAGACAGGAGCTCTTATTGTAATGCAGAGAAAAGAAGCGCTTACCGAGTATGAAACAACCGGTATCGCAATTGATGCAAAGGTATCAAGTGCATTGCTTATAAATATATTTGAGAAGAATACTCCTCTCCATGACGGAGCAGTTATTCTTGTGGGTAACAGAGTCACTTCGGCTACCTGTTATTTACCTCGTACTGAAAGTCTGAGTGTAAGCAAGGCGCTTGGTACCAGACATAGAGCAGCTATTGGTGCATCGGAGAATACTGATTCGGTAACAATTGTAGTATCAGAGGAGACCGGACGTATCTCGTTGGCTGTCGATGGTGAACTTGAGAATATTCCTGATGGAGAGAGCCTGCGTACAAGACTTTCAGCATATATGCTCGGTACTCCCGAGGATGATAAGCGTAAGAACAAGAAGACCAGAAAACGTAAAAAGCAGGACAAGAAGGATGCTGCGCAGAATTCTGAGACAAAGTCAGTTGAAACAAAATCTGTTGAGGCTAAGTCTTCTGAAACAAAGCCTGTGAGTCGCAATGAGCAGAAAGGAGCCGCTGATGAAGAAGGTTAAAGCATGGCTTCTGGATGACTGGTGGCTTAAAATAGTTTCTTTGGTGTTGGCGTTTTTTATTTGGTTTGTAGTGGTCCAGGCCAATAATCCGACAGATACCAAGGCTTTTTCAAATATCAAGGTCACCTTGATTAATACGGAAGTTTTTGATGAAAACAATCAAGTATACAATATTGTCGGACAGACAGATACCGTAAATGTTGTTGTAAGGGCTCCTAAAAGTGTTCTGAGTTCGCTGAAGGCCAGTGATATTCTTGCGGAAGCAGATGTCAATGATATGGTTGACGGTGAGATAAAGATTGTATATTCCGTTTATGGAAACAATTCTGTCGAGTCGGTTAAGGGAGACAGAGATAATATAAAAATCGAGCTTGAGGATAAGGAAAGAAAGTATATCCAGCTTGAAAATAAGTATGTCGGACAGGTGGCTTCCGGCTTTATGGTTGGTGGTATGAAGGCCGATCAGAATATGATTGAGATTTCAGGCCCTAAGTCCGCAATAGACAGAGTGGTATCTGCTGCGGTGACGATTGATGTTACTAATGCTAAAAATTCGTTGTCTGCAAATGTTGAGATAGTTCTCTATGATAGTGACGGAAGAGAAATCAATGAGAACAGTATTGCCAAGCAGGTGGATTATGTTCATGTGGATGTAGAAATCCTTGAGATTAAAACTGTGACTATCTATGCTTCAAAGTCCGGAACTCCTGCAGAGGGATATCTCTATACCGGTAGCATTCAGATTAGTCCTTCAACAGTTCAGATTGCCGGATTGCCGTCAGATTTGACAGGAATCAACAGACTGGTTATTACCGATTCTGTTGATATATCCGGTACTACAGAGGATGTTGTGGCGACAGTTGATTTGAATAAATATATGCCTGCCGGATTGATTTTTGCAGATCCGGAATTTGATGGAATGGCTACAATTACTGTATTTGTTGAGGAGAAGGAATATAAGTCTTTTGAAATCAACAACTCATCAGTAGTATTTAATAATGTTCCTACGGGAGCAGATGTGCAAATTGTATCAAACTCAGACAAGCTGTCCGTAACCTTGGCAGGCTTGAAGAGCGAGCTTGAAGCAATGTCATCTGAGTCTATTGTGGTTGCAATAGATTTCAGTGAATGGATGAGCGACAATAATATTACCAAGCTTACATCAGGTACATACCAGATTCCTGCGGATGTATATGCAAGCGGAAATGTTGCCAGTCCGATTGATGTGATTTTGGAGATAAAAATATCAATTGAATAATACGGTCTGTAGTGCGTTTTTACGTAAATATGTGGCAGATGGTATGTGCGAGGTCGATAAATGGGAAGAATGTTTGGAACTGACGGTGTGCGTGGAATTGCAAATGAGGAATTGACTCCTCAGCTTGCGATGCAATTGGGACAAGCAGGAGCTTATGTGCTTACACGTCAGAAAAATCATAAGCCTACAATTATGGTTGGATGTGATACCAGAATTTCCGGAGATATGCTTGCTAATGCTCTGATGGCGGGAGCATGCAGTGTGGGCGCTAACTGCGTATATGTTGGTGTGGTTCCTACTCCTGCGGTTGCATATCTTACTAAAAAATATATGGTCGATGCCGGAGTAGTTATATCAGCATCTCATAATCCTGTTGAGTTTAATGGAATTAAGTTTTTTGACGGAGATGGCTTTAAGCTTCCTGACGCGCTTGAGGATGAGATAGAAGCTCAGATTAAGAGCAATATGAAGGACATTAAGTTTCCTATCGGTCCCGGTGTAGGCAGAATAAAGACCAGAACAGAAGCACGTGAGGAGTACATTAATCACTCGGTAAGAGCTGTCAATGTTAATCTTGGCGGAATGAAGATTGTAGTTGATTGTGCGGAGGGTGCATCATATTATACTTCAATTGAAGCATTGACTAAATCAGGTGCGGATATTGTTGCTATTCATAATCATCCGGATGGAACAAATATCAATGCAAATTGCGGATCTACTCATATGGAAGAGCTTCAGGCAAGGGTTGTTGCTGAAAATGCGGCAGTAGGTCTTGCATTTGATGGAGATGCAGACAGATTACTTGCGGTAGATGAGAACGGTAAGATGGTTGATGGTGACCAGATTATGGCCATTATCGGCAGTTATATGAAGAATCAGGGTAAGCTTAATGGTGATACAATTGTGGCTACAGTTATGAGCAATCTTGGTTTTAGCCTTATGTGTCAGAAAAATGGTATTACTCTGGAGAGAACTGCTGTAGGAGACAGATATGTTCTTGAGAGAATGAAGGAAATCGGTGGTTCACTCGGTGGAGAGCAGAGCGGACATATTATTTTCCTTGATGAGAATACTACCGGAGACGGATTGCTCAGTGCACTGCATCTTCTTCAGGTTATGGTTGAGACGGGCAAGAAACTTTCAGAACTTGCTGAGGTTATGGATGTACTCCCTCAGGCTTTGGTTAACGCAAAGGTAGCAAACCATAAGAAGGATAAGTATATGGAATTCCCTGAGATCAAGGAAGCAATTGAAGCTCTTGAAGCTAAATTTGCCGGTGAGGGAAGAGTGCTTATTCGTCCTTCGGGAACAGAGCCGTTGGTAAGAGTTATGATAGAAGGCAAGGACCAGAAGCAGATTCAGGATGAAGCTGAAAAACTGGCTGCTTTGATTCAGGATATAATGTTTTAGTTGTGACTTTTTTTACGATTTATGGTATTATATAGTTAACGAAATACATTATTAATATGATTTATACAGAGCAGTTGGGGAATGCTCAGGGAATAGCGGAGGTACAATATGGTAAGTCAGAAGGTAGTTATCAAAAATCCTACCGGCCTTCATTTGAGTCCCGCAGGACTTTTGTGTAAGGAAGCAATGCAGTTCAAGTCACTGATTACCTTTAAGGTTAAAGATAGTGTTGCTAATGCAAAGAGTGTATTAAGTGTACTTGGCGCATGTGTAAAATGCGGAGATGAGATTGAGCTTGTATGTGAGGGCGAAGATGAGGAAGCTGCATTGACAGCTCTTGTAAGTTCTATCGAGTCAGGCTTAGGTGAATAATAGATTGGATTAAGTAAATTAGGTAATATAAATGGCGCCGATATGTGGCGCCATTTTTTAACTGAATGAGAGGCGAGCTGATAGATATGGCAAGAGATTACAGCAATACTGTAAGCATCATAATACCGATGTATAGGCTTGAAAAATATATAAACGATACACTGAACTGCATAGTTGCTCAGAGCTATAAGGACTGGGAATTGATATTGGTAGATGATCACAGTGATGACTTGTCGGCGGAGCTGGCACAGGAATTCATTGATAAAAATCAGCTGCAGGAAAAAGCGTTTATTTACCATCAGGAAAATGAGAAAGGAGCGGCTTCAGCGAGAAACAGGGGCATGCGAGAGTCTCACGGAAGATATGTTGCTTATCTTGATGGTGATGATGTATGGAAGACAGACAAGCTTGAACGTGAATTGAAATTTATGCAGGATAAGGATGCTGCATTTGTGTTTACCGGATATGAGTTCGCTGATTCGGATGCAGTGGGGACCGGAAAGATTGTACATGTTCCGGCTACAATAAATTACAGACAGGCACTTAAGAATACTACTATATTTACCAGCACCGTAATGTTTGATACTGAGAAATTACCGAGAGAGAGTCTTATGATGCCGCTCGTCAAGAGTGAGGATACTGCGCTTTGGTGGAGAATTCTCAGAGAAGGAAATTTGGCCTACGGTCTTGATGAAAATATGGTATTGTACAGGCGACCGGGAAAGAACGGGCAGTCTCTGTCCTCCAACAAGCTTGAGGCAATAAAGAGGATATGGGCCTTGTACAGAAAGTCAGAGAAACTCAATGTATTTGTTAGCGCATATTATTTTTGCTTTTGGGCATTTCGAGCAGTGCTTCGAAGAATTTAGTGATGTCGACCGGCTTTAGCTGATAGATAAAATATCATAATAAATGACAAAATTAAAAAACCGACAGTTTTGCGTAAAAGCAATATTGTCGGTTTTTGCATATGTAAATTGAGCGTGTATCATTCCGGATAAAGAAAACTTATAGGATTAGGAGAATATATCCTTCTGTTTCATTAATTGCGATATATTCTTGCTCTATATTCTCTTTTTGTGTAATCAGGTCAAGAGCATCATTGTCCAAGCGTTTTCCATCTGAATATAGTACTATGATGTCGACATTACATTGACGCGCAAGACTGATGTAAGGAGTACCGCCTTCTAACTTATTGCATAAAGCTGCAGATTCAAGATCTTCGACAGTATCAAATTCATTAGTGCTGCTGAGTGACAAGTAGTAGCTTTGAACCGGAGTTTGGTCATCGATATGATAGAACGAGCCATATGCTTCAGTACAATTGATCCATGTGTAAAGATTATAACAATCATCAGAATATACATTATATGTATATGGAGCCATTGAACTGTCCCAAATGTCTTTGCCGTATAAGGTTTTTATATTACCTGGATACATATGTACATATGTTGTAATATTTTTTGGAGCCAATATTGTAATTCCGTCGCTATAATTTTGAGAAACAGCATATTGCTCGAGCCTATCCAGTAATGGGCGGCTATCTTCATAAGACACTTGATCGTGCTGAGAGTCAAAGGTAGTTAGCTGCTCTGTCGACTTAAACATATTTCCGCATAATATGAGTAAGATGCTAATCAGTACGGTTACAATTACAAATCCCTTTTTGGACAGGCGGTTGTACAGATAAATGATTAGCAGTGTCAGTGCAAAAGCTATAATCGGGAGAATTATAGCCATAGACCATAGGCTGTTATATGAGTAAAACACAGTTTGAAATTGCATAAGTACAAGCACTGTAAACGGAATAAGCATAAATGTTGAAATAATAATGCCTGTAAGCAAAAGGTAAACTGAATTTTTAAAATATAACTCCAGGTTGATTGTTTTTTTCAGATTGTCATATGTGTGAAGCTCGTTTTTTTCAGCAAGTAAGGCAACGATTATTGTTGAAAGAGCAAGGACAATAAGATAAATGCCTATAATCCTGTTGGAACGAATATATTCAGACCAGCTGTAGAAAATATAGTTAATTTTTTCCATCAGAACCTCCTTTGGCATCATCAACAGCTGAAATCAACCGTTTGACAGAAGGTATTTGGGTTAAAACAATGAAAACTAAGGTGATGAAAAAACATGCACCAATTCCAAATCTTGTTGAAGCAATTAACGGTTCGGCAATAATGGATAAAAGAACTGCAGGACGAGTATGAGATAAAAGTGTACCAATTGTCCAAAAGATTAGTATTATCTCAAGTACAGTTACTTCTGAATAACCGATGTGAAAAATATTGTATCCGGTGCTGCCAAATGATGAATTGCTACACCAGAGGAGTAATTCAAAGCATATGAGCATAATCATTTTGCGGGAATCTGTTTTGAACAAAGAATCCGCAATTCTATAAATCGCGAAGTAACTGCATATCATCCAAAAAGCAGGCATTATTTTCCACACTATTGTAATAGGAGTAAGAGAAAATATATTGCATATTACAGTATAAAAAAAGGGAAGACATTGAAGCGATAAGCGTAGCGGATGCCCATTTGTGAATGGTGTTCCGGTCAGAGGGTCTACGGAGTATATTTGGTCTGTATTAATGAATGAGACTACTGTTTCAAGTGTCTGATTTCCATAATATGAACTACGATAAACAAATAAAACCAAAATAACTTGAATGATAGCTATTATGAGTGCGAATAAAGATAAAACCACAAGTGATTTGGAGGTTTTCGAAGAACTTCCGTGATTTTTTCCGGAGCGAAAACGGGAGGGAATTGATTTGGTCGAAATATTGGCTTTTTTATTAGCTGAAACATATTTTAATACAAATGCCAATATCGACATAACTGTAAGCACGACAATCGCGATACAGAAGATTTTACCGGCTTTGCTTATTGATAAGTGAGAGAAGACTGATAGAGCGTTTATTACACCCGAAATTATGAGGATCACTATTGAACCCACGGTAATATATGTAGAAATGCGACCTAAAGCAGACTCTGTCACACAAGAGTCTGTTTTTGTTATTTTTATATGTATAAATTTGAATGACTTAACCACACCGTACCCGATAAGGAATGGAAAGCATAACAGAGATATAATCAATAGAATAATATTCATTTAGAAACTTTTCTTTTCGTTTTTAATGTAAATGGGTCGTCTTTTAACTTCCATATAGGTCTTGGCAAGATATTGACCTAAAATTCCTGTGCATAAAAACTGTATTCCGCTTAAAAACAGTATAATGCACACAAGACTTGGCCAACCTGAAACCGGATCGCCAAAAATAAGCTTTCTTACAATTGTGAAAATTATCATGGCAAAAGCAAGAAAACAGAATATGATGCCGAGCAGTGAAATGAAAGTTAATGGTGCAGTAGAAAAGGCTACTATTCCTTCTATCGAATAAATGAAAAGCTTCCAAAAACTCCATTTGGTTTCGCCGGCAACTCTTTCTACGTTCTCATATTCAAGCCACTTGGTTTTGAACCCAACCCAACCGAAAATGCCTTTTGTAAAGCGATTGTATTCGCCCATTTCCAATATTGCATCTACCATCTGACGTGTCATGAGTCTGTAATCTCGGGCACCATCCATCATCTCGGTTTTTGAAATGCGGTGCATCAGGCGGTAGAACATACGTGCAAAAAAGCTGCGAATAGGAGGCTCACCTTTTCGTGAAACACGACGAGTTGCTACTGAATCATATCCTTCGTTTATACCATCAAACATTTCGGGAAGAAGACTGG
>JAKSRU010000064.1 GCA_024403475.1 Lachnospiraceae bacterium
ACTTTTGACTTAATATCTTTTTTCTCAATACATCCGAAATTGCGGCTATCCATCGTCTGCGTTCGGTAATCTCCCAGAATAAAATAGCTGTCATTCGGAACGGTGGTTTCCTCACAAAACAGATTATTCGAATATGTCTTGAAGCCAAACACATCTGTCTGCGGCGTTCCGTTGACCATTACAATTCCGTCCTCCGTAATCAATACAGAGTCTCCTGCTTTGGCAATCACGCGCCCGCAGTACGAAATCCCTTCATTCTGATAAAAAACCACATCATTTCGTTGATAATCCGCTCTTTGAAAGGCTAAAACCATATCGCCGTCCGCAAGTCTCGGATACATTCCATTGCCGTTCACGATCTCTAAATCAAACAATTTCAGGAAAACCAGCATCGCTATCGAGAAGATTAAAATCATCTGAAGGATATCTCCGATCAACCTTCTGATTTCCTTGGATCGATTTGCCTTCATTCGCCTGTCGACAATCACATCCGCCAATGGCTTTAGAGGACTCAGTCTAGCTTCCTTCATCCGAGCCTCCTCTCTGATTGAGCATTTCTTGATATGCTCTGTGCAGCGTTTCATATCGTTTTCTCTCGACAATCAACGCCTTCTCGTACATTTGATTCAGCTCCTGGATTTTTTTCCATACATCGCTTTCATCAACGCCGCCGAAAAAAGTTTTTTGAAAGGTGGTATTTTGCAGCCATTCATATATTTCACGTTCTTCCCGGCTTAATGATGAATTATCCGGCATGTCTTTTATCTGCTTTTTCATAATTCATCACCACCTTTCCTTTTGCCTCTTCTCTTTTTGGTTACCAGCCATGTGACTGTCACCACACCAATAATAGCTATTATTATTCGGTAATATCGATTGTTCACTATAACGCCGACATCAAGTACTGCATTTTTCACGTTGTAAATAGTGACATGGTCATTTAGATCCGTGATACTTCCTACCGCATAGTTTTGGCCCCATAGAATACCGTTTTTGACTTGATCCTGCGGTTCATCTATTGATGTATTTCGATAGGTCGGTAAGCTGTATCCCTGATCGGCATAATTGCTTTCTATTACCTTGTACGTGATACCGCTCGGTATACCGCTGAAGGTAACCGTATCACCGCTCTTCAACCATACCGATACCGTATGCGAACCACTGATTCCACCCGGTATTATCATTTCCTCGATAGCTGTATATTCATACAAATCGTATGAATATCCGCCCGAATACTTAATCGGCTTGGTAATGACATTTCCCTCAGGAGCTTCAAAGGTAACATCTACCTTGAAATACTGTTCCGTATCAGCTGCATTACCGGATAATTGCTTTGTAACCTGCAATTCACCTTCAAATTCCTCAGGCTCTATCTGAAGGTAGGTATACATCACAACACCCTTGGTAGAGTCTATCTCATCGTATGAACTGAAGTTGTATACGACCTCCTCACTAAATACAACGACCTTGTAGTAGAATATGTCACCGCTCCTCACATAATCGCCGTTTGGCTCAAATGAAATGGTGGCATAGTTCAAATGGTCCTGACCGTTGTTAATCAAGGTAGGTCTCGTGGTATTCAGATTCACACTCAGCGTTCCGCCTTTTCCGAATGCCTCTGCGTATCCGTTACCGCTTGCGCCATATAGGTCATCACCGCTATGGCGTATTGTAGGGTTCATTGCTTCATTGGTATCCCAGTAGGTTAGCTTCGCCGCTTCTTCATCATCTACGATACCGTTGGGCGAGTATGCAATACCGACTATATCTGCACAAGAAGCCATATGATCCTCTACAGCGTATTTATACAAAGGAACCTTGTATGTATCATTTTGAATAATTCCGTTCTCTACACTGTCTCTGGGATCGTTGCTGATATAGGAGATACTGTCCGGATTGTCTGCATCATGAATGATGGTCCATGACAGTGCCTGACTGCTCTGTAATCCCTGCTGCAGCACGATAGGAGTTCCGTCTGTGTGATCATACAGGAATGTTCCGTCCGGCTGTAAATCATATACATGTATTGTCAAGGTCCAAGTAAATACCTGATAATCCATCAGGCTGATATCCGTACCGGCTGAATTAACGATCTTACCGCCGGCTCCCAAATGAACCTCTACCGGCACTCCGTTTCCATCCACCACATACTCTACTTTGTAGGTTCTGGTGCCTGTACCGGACTTATAGTTACCGTGATTTGTAGGGGTAAAATAAACGCTTGTATTCTTGCCATCAGTTTTGTATCGAAAGGCGGTCGACGCATTACCCTCTGAGTTACCTTCCGCCGAGTCAACAGAGGATACAATCAAACCTTTGACATTATATTCGTCACCTTCGATTAATGTATCTCCCTTCGTCAAGGTAACGGAGTGAGTTTTCTTTTCGTAGACGTCCTCTCCATTCTCGACTCGATGGTCAAGGTATGTCTTGGTAATAAAGTCAGGCAGCTCCGCCTCATGATCAAGCCATACATAATAGGCTCGTTCATCGTAGCTTTGGCTGTTGGTAAGCGTAATTACATTGATATTACTGTCAGAGGCCCTCGTCAGAGTGTAGGTTGTATCATACTGTCTTGCATTGGTATCTGCAACCGTCTGCCTCTCTCGCTCTGTAATAGAGTTGTAATGAGTGACTCCGTCATTGAAATACTGCACGGGAACTCGATATTCACCATTGATGTATATCTGTTCCTTGTAATCACCCAGATTTGCCTCAAATCCGTATATCTTATTTGCAGGCTCATCATTATAGAACGGCATCGTTCCACCGATTAATACCAGTCGCTCTTCGCCACGGTCGTTGTACATGAGCTCGCCGTTGTCTTTTTTCTTGGTGTAGTATTCCAACACGTAATACTGCAGGCGATCATCCAGATGCTCCCAAGAATATGTCCAACCGTTGGCGGCACTGAGCTTCTGCGTATCAAGCAGGGTTCCGGTTCGTCGGTTAAGTCCCGTTCCACCGCCGCTATGCTGTATTTCATTGTCATTCCAAATCCACAGCTGTACTGTGATTCCGTCTGACAAAACATGCGTATTCTCTTGCCATTTTTTAACAATCTTATATGTTTTCTGGTGTTCAATCGGTACAGTAGTCACATAACCGATATTTTTGAAGCTGACGGTCTTGATTCCGTCGATTTCCGGACTCAGATTGCTCAAGGTTACCGATTGTGAATTACTGATATCAAATACCGTGTTGTTGTTCGCATCGCGGTCATAATTGGAATTGAATACCTCTGTGTTGTTGTCGCCGGTACTCTTCGTGAGCGTGACCTTCGTTCCGTCTGCGCCACTCGAGCTTGCGATTGAGCTTACACCCGCTTTCAGGAATCCCGAAACCGTCGAATTCAACGCCAGGTTACTGGTCGTCGATGCGTATTTTAATACTTCCGTCTGTACATCTGTCAGCAGCACATGTACATAATACGTACTACCGACATTCGTAGGCTGATTGTTGCTGTCTACAGAAACATAGGGCACACCGATAAATACATACAGACCGTTACCATCTGTTACTGCTTCGAAATCTATGACTGTGTCTTTATATACAATCTGGCCCTGTTCGTCTCTTAAGAAAAATCCCTCGTCGTCAAATTGCGGCAGGCTTTCCATATGCAGAACCGGTGAACCGTCTGCATTTACCAGCTGAACCCTTACATTCTTAATCGGTACATCTCCGCTTGTTACATCTCCCGGAGAATACAGCGTATCCATATTGTTGTCATAGAAAACAGTACCTGTGATTTTTCCTGTACTGGTTGAATCTATAACTGCAAAATCCAGCGATACAACATCGACAGCTTCCGAGTAGTATGACCAAACGTCGATACCTGCCTGGTTGCCTCCTCCACCATAATTGTAGTTGTAGATCAACATAGATGTCTGTGAAGAATCTACAGGCTCATGATGGTATGTCGGAGCAAATTCGTACTCATCATCAACAACTGTCTTTTGATCACTTGTCAGCTGTGAATAAGGCACTCCGAATCTGCTTCTTGCGAGATAATCTTTATCATCACGTACTAATGTAGAGATATTTTCAGGTAAAATCTTGGTGCCGTCCGGCAATTTATCAAAGGCAAATATGCCGCCTATTTCCTTACCGGAACGAATCTTGGAACCGTCATAAGACTTCGTACCGTTGCTCATGGTGAAATATTTACCATTCAGTACAGGAGTCACTCCCGTTCCTTCAATTGTTCCATAGGCCAACGGATTGTTATTGTAATACGCGTTGGTCGCGCCGGTTAAATCATTTCCGTTCAATCTTTCAATAGTCAGTCCGCCTCGCAGACCTTCCATATCAATAATAGGGAAATGTATCTCACCACCCTTGGCCTCAGTCATAACCTTGATGCTGTTCTGCGGATATAAGCCGATCGGGATATATTCATTGTCTGTGTCTTTTCCATCCCAATAGAAAGTATTCTCGCCCGGCTTTACGGCACCACTTAACTCAATCACACCGCTGCCCCTGTAGTTAAGGATAGACGGGTCAGCATCCGGACTATTTTTTATCTCTGTTATTGCTTCACGCAAATCCATGGTGATAGTAACAGAGGTTGCACTCTCTGACTGGAAAGTAAACGCTCCACCTTGTCCGAAACGCGAAATGTTTTTAGCTGAACCGCTAAATGACAGGTTCGTGATTCCCTTTAACGGTTCCGGATTGGTCCTGATGTTAATCAATTCCAAATCATCACTGGGTCTGCCGAAGAAGACCTTGTAGGTTTCCATCGTATCCGTATCAGCCGCATATGGCAGATGGACATTGATGTTTTCCTCGTTGCTTATATTTTCCAAGTTATTATCATTGTCATAAAAAGAATGATAAATGGAGTAGGGAGTTGCGCCTGTGGTCGTAAATCCCATGTTGTTAGCAAAGAAAATAAAGCCCCACGGAATGACTTCTTTAAAGTCTGTCTTGTAGATATAACCATCTTGTGTCAACACATGCAAGTGCAGAGAGGAAATCAGGTTGCCGCCTGAATTGAGTGCCAGATAATTGGCCCAGGTACGGCCTTCCTTGACTTCATATCCTGTCTGAGCGTCATTTACACCGACAACTGTTGTATCCCATGCTGCAACATAAATTGCATTCTGCGTCCACGCGTCTGTAGTTTTAACACTCACCGGATTGATAGAGGTATTGTTACCTGTTTCCGAATGGAATTCAAACTGATAGACACCTGTCGCCGGAGCTACAAATTCCAGAGGAACATATCGATCCGCATCATCCTGATCCGCTGTATTGATTCTCGGGCCGTTGCGTTCCTGCTTGTAGTTACCGATGTATCCGGCGCCATCCTTCACAACATCAAAGGTCTGTTTGCTGCCATCAGGAAGGATTATTACTATATCAGCCCCTGTGAGACTGCTTTTCAGCTTGTCATTGGCATCCAATCTACTGCTGTCAACACTGCTGCCGAACAGTATGGTCTCGCCTTCCTTGGCAAATACATTGATGTGTGTCTGACGATTGATTCCCGCAGTCTGATAATTTCCCGCAGTGAAATATTCGCAGTAGAATCGACAATCGTTGTCATCCAGATTCAGCAATGCACTTCCCGAACCATACACTCCTGTCGGCACTTCCTCCAAGGTCGGATCGGCATATGCCATTAATGGCTGCTCTTCCCCGACTAATTCGATAGAAAAAGTGACTCCGTCTTCCACAAATTCATAAGTCTGTATACCGTAAAGAGTCACGTCATCCCTATTAGGAACTACGGTTACAAGGCTTTCCGTATTCTGTTGTAAATCATCTTGAGTATCAGATTCGATAGAATCTTCAGATTGAATAGAATCTTCAGACTGAATAGAATCTTCAGATTGAATAGGTGTAAAAGTAATCTTTAAATCAGCTGTATCATCCGATGTTAACTGATTGTCACCTTGGGATAAGTATCCCTCCTTTGACCAATAACCGGATATTACTTTTTCTCCTATATAAATAGATGCGTCAGCGTCGTAACTGACAATTATTTCGACTCTCTGTTGTGATAAATCATCGGTCCCGGGCTCTGAAGCAGGGTCTGATTCATTTTCTGAGTCAGGGTCTGATGATGTGTCTT
The DNA here is from genome assembly GCA_024403475.1 of Lachnospiraceae bacterium. Taxonomy (GTDB): domain Bacteria; phylum Bacillota; class Clostridia; order Lachnospirales; family Lachnospiraceae; genus AC2028. The sequence goes on from JAKSRU010000064.1 coordinate 6,080, forward strand.
CGTTGGGGTTTGATGCAGGATCTGATGATGTACCTGCATTAGAGTTTGATGATGACTCCGAGTCCGGTGCTTCTCCGGATTCCGAATCTGTCGATGTACCTGCTTCAGATTCCGGTGTAGTTTCCGTTTCAGGGACAGTAACCGACTCTATATAGTCATTCGGGTCGGCTTCAGTTTCTCCAGCATAAACGGTCATAGGGATACTGCCCAATAATAAGCATAAACATAACCCCCATATCATTACTTTTTTCATTCCAGAGTCTTCTTTCGCAAGTAATAGAAAATATTCATAATGCCAGTTTTTGCATTATTGTTATGAGGATAAATATATCACTAACAATTTTCGCGAACAACTAGACAAAAACGGACAAATCCCCTGTTTATTGGGGATTTGCCCATCTGTACTCTTGGAACTTAACCGCTTTATCATTAATTTTTTCCTGTAATTCGATGCGACTCATATCTACCCCATATAAGTCCACTTCTCGAATCAGAACATCCTTTAAATGACATTCTTCCAATGCTCTCTGCAATTCCTTGACGGTCTTTCTCAAATAATCCTTTTTTATCATACCGGCCTCATCCCAGAGAATCATGCAGAGCTCATCGCCGGGAATCATCCTGCCATTGTGATAAATCAGATATGCCAGCAATTCCTTGGAAGGCTTTCTCTTAAACTTGATCTCATTGCCGGCTTCATCATATACCTCAAATGCTCCATAGCAATTTACGGATAAAATACCCTTGTCCAGCATCAGCTGTCTGGGGTTATGCTTTTGTATCATCGCCAATTCTGCTTTAATTTTTTCGGCGCGCACCGGCTTTAACAAATATGCGTCCGCATGAAGCTGCATGGCTTCATAACCAAACTCCTTGTAGCCCGTGCAAAAGACCAGTATAATCTGCGGATTATGCTCTCGAAGCTTCTCTGCCAGCGCAAGTCCGCCCATATGGTGCATTTTTATATCCAAAAAGGCGATATCAACATGGTGCTCTTTTTCCCACTCCAAGGCATCATCTTCATCATCAAATCCGACCACCTCACTGATGCCTTCCAAGAGCTTGACTTCCCGGACTAAATTGTTCAGTAACAGATATTCATCATCAACACATAATGCAATCATCATCATGCTCCTCTATGTTCTCCGGGCACACGAATGGTGCAGGTAGTACCCTTTCCAATCTCGCTGTCAATCATCAGACTGCCACCGCAGAGAATACTTAATCTCTGCTCTACATTCTGTATTCCCACATGCACCTTGCCATCCTGCATGGCGGCTTTATCGAAACCAACTCCATCATCAGACACTGAGATGATGTAATCTTTACCATCAGAATATGTGCGGATGGTTACAGTTCCCGCGCTCTTTTTTTTCGCGCAAATGCCATGCTTTATAGCATTCTCAACCAAAGGCTGCAGTGTGAAGCTGGGGATCATAAACTCTGTTTCCTGCACATCATAACATACATTTAATCTGTTAAAACGGATCTGCTCGATTTGCGTATAAGTTTTCAGTTTCTCAATTTCCTGTCCCATAGAACACATGGGGTGCAATGCGATGCTATGATAATTTGCACGCAAATAGTCCGAAAACATTCCAATAACCTCACGCGCACGCTCCGTATCATCCACGCAAAGGCTGTCAATTGTCCCCAGGGTATTAAATATGAAATGCGGCTCAATCTGTGCAATCATAGCCTTCAATCGAAGGTTGGTTAATTCTTCCTTCTGCTTTAACAAATCATGCTTCTGCTTGGAATAGATGCCGCAGAAAATCCAAAGGATGCCCACAGAAAACAGCAAGCCCAACATTATATCCGATGTGAAAAATTCAGCGTGCTCCCATAATGCCAATGAATCCGCAACTACGCCAAAACTCCAAGCCAAAACACAGCTTATCAGTATTCTTTTCATCTGCCTGCTTTTGCTGAATCTCACAATCCATATGAAACTTAATATCAACATCGCAGCTGCATATAATGCCGAGAGCGAATAGGTAATCGAATATTGAATAAATCCCATCTCATCGATATAAAAATATACCCTTGAAATAGGTGTCGACAGTATCAGAAGCACATGAATTCCTGTCAATATGTGATACGCGCAACTGAAAAATTTAACAGCGCCACTCGTGCCATCGATGATTTTCAGCAAATACATTCCAAATGTCCAAAACATCATTGCAAAGGACAGAAATACCGCCATATAAAAGATATACAATAAAACTCGATAACGCGGATCACCATATAATGCTATGACGCAATTTATCATAGCTGCGACCGCATAGTTGGACGCAATTCCACCCTCAAAGTATTTATTGTGCTCTGCACTCTCTCTGTCCTCATCCGAACTCACACTGCTCCAGATAATAAAGCAAATCACCATTACCAGATAGCCGATAGTCGCACTCGGCACAATCGTCGGATCACTATTAGCGGTGGGCAACGCAAACATCACGATTGTCAACACTGCTACTAAGAGCATTCCTATTTTGCTTAAGTATTCTTTTATAGATGGCTTATCAGCAGACATTTTGTACCTCATTCTATTCTACTCATAAATCTCTTGATTCTCTAAATACTGTCGTAATAAAAAAGAACTATAATACGAAAATGTAACCACAAAAGAAAATGAAGCTTCTTTATTCCGATAACCTTACAAACACGTACTCGTCAGTCTCTACAATGCTTCCATCAGACGGCCAATATAAGTTTTTTGCTTCCCCATCTACAACCGCATTCTCCGCAAGTGCTTTATTGACCACTTCCTGCGTAGGATATGTATATACAAATCCAAGTGATTCAAAATAACCAAGAATTCTGTGCGTATTGCAGTACTCTGCATCCTCCACAGGTACCCCATCTACATATGCAAACCCATACAAAGAATAAGCAAGAAATGACTGTGCCTGATCTTTGGTATAGCATGAACCGTTTCCTTTAGGCTCTAAGTGCCCTGCAAAAACAACAGGCTTGCCATCTGTATCACAACCATTTAACCTGTTCATTATTTCTATTGCTGTAATCTCATCATTTTTGCGAATGGTATCCTGCGTATAGAATAATCTGAGTACCACGCTGCACTGAACCGCTATTAATACCACCGAAACACAGACAGCGGCACATTTTATAATCTTGGTACCGACTTTTACATTTACTTTATTAGCATTTAGATTTGCTTTATTGGCTTCAACATTAGCTTTAGCATTTGTATTACCCGGCGTTTTGCCATCTTCTCCTGCCCCCAATTCATTCAGCACGAAAACAATTATGGCTGCGCAAGCAAAAGGAAGCATGCACTGAGCTCTGTATGCAGTTGGTGAGCCTGTTAACACGCTTAATAAAAACGGTGAGGCCAGCATTGCAAAAATTCCCAACGCATAAGAGCCTTTTCTTGCTCTACCGGTTGCAAGAATAAAAATGAGCATTCCAACAGCCGCAAGTACGGATACCGTGAATGTATACGGATAAAACACATCCTGCGACAGTAAACAATGCTTATAATACGCAAGCAAATTCATTATCGTTGCTTTGAGATCTCCGCTCGTCCAACCAATGCTGTCCGAAAGATATGTTCCGGAGCTGAAAAATAATTTGGCAATGACCTCATAAATTACAAATCCGATCACAAAAAGAATTATAGACGACACAATAAGATACACTCTGTCCTTCTTCTCATAATATGAAATCGAGAACAGATAAACTATTGCAAATATCACAATCATAAGGTTTACCATTGACTGATATATGCCAAACGATAATACCTCAAGAAGTACTATAGCTACTGCGTAGCCTTTTTTTCTTGTATCCAGCAAGCGAATAAATAACAGGCCTGCTATCATCACCACCACCATGGCAAAGGCTATCTCAAAAGCCTGAAATCTAAACATAAACTGGTCTGCATATGTAGGAAAAAACAGTGCAAGACCTGCAAACAGCGTACTAAGCAGCACATTGTCCTTCCTCAGAAGTACCGTAACCAAATACACACTAACACATGCGAGAATCCAATAGGTTAGCAGAAACATCACACCTTCAAAATAAGGATTGTACCAATTTCCGCCAATCAAATACTTTAACCCGATTAATCCGAAACGTCCTATTTCATTCCAGTTATATACCCCGCCCGGATGATTGATTACCGCTTCCGCATCAACATAAAATGCATTTGAGAAAGCAGTGCTTCCATATATAGACACTATAAATACCAGCAAAAATAATGCCTGAATACCATGATTCTTAAAATAGTTTTTAGGATTAATCATTTTACTTATTCCTCAAATAAAATTGATACTTCTATTTCATTATAAAATCATTACTGAATACTAATCCACATTACAGGACGTACGTTGGTCATATTGTCGTTATCGACACTTTGTCCATCCGCATTGAGTGCACCATTCATATTAACCATAGTTGCAAAGAAATCTATCTTACCGGTAGTGCGTAACCACCACTTACCTTCAGTACCATCTGCCCAAGTCGCTTTTCTATCAAATTCATTGCTAAAATATGTTTTTGCTTCGTAATAAGTTAATATATAGATATAGTCGCTGGTATCTTCGCCGCAGTCTCTTCCCCAAACATCCTCATTTATTACATTGGTTAACTGTATTCTGGCTCTCTCTTCATCGCTGAATGCAGTATTGTAATAATCATTATTCAGCCATTCTCTCAGCGTACAAGTCTCCCAAGTGCAACCGGTATGAGTTTCATTGTATTTTATTTGCTGAACAATATACTTATTGATAATTAAGATATTATTCTCATCCTTATCCAATACAATCCATTCATTACTGTATGTATCGTTTCCAAATGTGATTATATCGCCAACCTCAGCTGCCGCTTCAGGCTCTGCTTCAAGCTCTACATCATCTTTAGCCTGTTCTTCGCCATCAGCAATATCATCAGAATCCTGATCTTTAGATTCTTCATCATCAGAATCTTTATCCTTATTAGATTTATCCTCTTTTTCAGTCCTTGTGTTTTCTTTATCTCCACCGGCTTCACCTAAACCGCAAGCAGTGCAGCAAGCCATAACTAAGACCAATAATATAGATAATACTTTTTTCTTCATTTGATTTATCTCCTTGTATATTAATAATATCGTGAAAAGTATAACACTAAACTGATTAGTAATTCAGTAATTCTTTTACAAAATTCCTTCGCCAATTCCATTAAACAGCTTCATCACCTCGTTCATTTGCTCCGATAACTTTTGCAATCGACTGAGCTACCAAAGGCTTCTCTGCTATAACTAATTTCAAATCTTTTTCCTCCTTTTGGGTAAAATAAAAGCACCTTGGATTGCTCCAAGGCGCCTAATTATGCTTTTAAACTCTTGTATCAACACTAACATACATTTGTGCGTTCATACTGTAATCTATCATAGCGCATACAAGATTCTTTAATGCATTATCGGTACTTTCACTCTTAAGCACAGTAAGCATATATGTATATACTGTGTAATTATTCTCATCTGCCCTTCCATACTGCCATGGTGTCAGAGCTTCAGATGTTGTACCGATAATCTCGCCTGACTCACCTTTATAATAGTGTCTGATTTTTACCTTATCCTCAAGAAGCAGACATGTTCCGATATACCCTTCAGACTCAAATGTCGCTTCAGGTACAGAACTCTTTTCAAGCTTTAATATGTATTCATCGTAGTCATATATCCCGGCACTTGCGCCACCTGAAAAATATGTCTTTGCCGCAAGGCAGTACTCCTTCACACTATTCACAAGCTTATATTCACCCGAAGCAGGTTCTAAGCTATTTATTAAACAATCCATGTATTGGCCAAGCGAAACCGTAAGTGAATCACTTTCTCCCGCTGCAGTTACAACCTTCACGACCATATCCTGCTCATAATCCTTAGGTGCCACCTTAATTGAAAAAACGTAATTCATGGCGCCGGCATTCATGGCAGAATCAAAAGCAAGCTTCGTTTCTACACCTTCGGCAGTAACCGAGAGATAAGCGGTTGCATCATTTACTGTAGTCTCAGATACTACTACATTCACATTCAAAGAAATATCTTCCCGCAGCGAAGCACTGCATCCTGTAATTGCTGCAATATCGTTTTCGTGAGCTTCTTCGAATACCGCATAAATATAACTGGTGTACTTATATGGAGCACCACCATTAATGCTATTACTCATAGAGTCCTTAATACCAAAAGAACGTACATCGGATGGAACTATAGAATAAACACAATCTGTACTTAAACATGTATCAAGACTCATATCAACTTTTACCGAATACCAGCCCTTAAAAACATATCCGTCGTTAGGCGTTGCCGTTATGGTAATCGACTGCCCCTCCGCGCAACCGACTCCACTGTAATTCACAGTTCCACCATATGGAGGTACACTTGAAATCCTTAGATAATATCTATCATCACTCGGCAGTTTCCCCTTTGAAAAAGAATAAAAACATACATCACACAGGCCATCATCGTCACTGTCTGTATGAGCGGTCTTGTTCACTACCGAACCGCATGTATTACAATATTCATTCCAATGATTTACCGCATCAGCCGAAAATGTATCATTAATATTGCTTTCGCTATGATTGCAATTCACATATCCACAGCCATTACAATAGGGACAGATGTAGTCTAACGAACAATGCAAGTTCCCTTGATACTCTTTATTACATTTATGTGAGTGCTCAATTGATAAACTCAAAAAACGATAATTTAAGCTACACACTAACCCATCAACGCAGTATGGACATTCATCAGCCGCTGCTTCTACCGTTATTGAATTCAATACCCCTAATGCAAGCCCTATCATCAGACTCAGCATAAATGTCAGTATTCTTGTACTTAATCCGCTCTTTTTTATTGTTCTCATCCCTTTTATATTCTCCCACCACTATAAGATTTCAGTATCTGACAAAACAAATATTCATAGCATTATTTTATCAAATTAGTTGATAATATCTGTTGTCTTGTTCGGTAATACATCCCTATAAACTTCCTTTTATCATCAAACTATGATTGATAATCTTACGGATAAGAAATAAAAAGCTGTTCGAAATAAATATCTACATAAAAAAAGCAGTTGTTTAATCAACTGCTTTCTTCTCTAAATACCGTTTTAATAAAAATGAACAAAAATATGGAAATGTAACTACA
>JAKSRU010000065.1 GCA_024403475.1 Lachnospiraceae bacterium
TTTTTAGGCGGTTGGAACAAGGTTAAGCTATATTTTATGCTCGGACATCCTTTTGAGACAAATGAGGACATTAGAGGCATTGCAGAGCTTTCAAATCAAATAGCCGCTACCTTCTTTGACGTCGTTCCAAAAGAAAAACGTGTTAATGGCAAAATCCAGATAACAGTAAGCACATCCTTCTTTGTCCCCAAGCCTTTTACTGCTTTCCAGTGGGCTCCACAGAATACCAAGGAACAATTTATAGAAAAAGCATATTATTGTCGTGGTGCCATCACAGAACAGCTAAATCAAAAGAGTATTAAGTACAACTGGCATGATGCTGATTTAAGTGTTCTTGAAGGAATATTGGCAAGAGGAGATAGAAGAATTGCTCCCGTAATACTTGATGTATATAAAAAGGGAAGCTTCTTTGAATCATGGACTGAATATTATGATCATCAAAGATGGCTGGATTCTTTTGCCGAACACGGAATTGATACCGATTTCTATACATCCAGGCCCAGAAATGATGATGAAATATTCCCCTGGGACTTTATATCATGTGGTGTAAGTAAAAAGTTTCTGCTTAACGAATGGCACAGAGCGCAAAAAGAAGAGGTAACTCCTAATTGTGCACAACAGTGTTCAGGCTGTGGCGGAGCTCAGTTCGGTGTTGGAATTTGTTTTGCAGCAAGATAAAGGATTATGCTCAGGCTACACCAATAGAATATTATTAGAAACAGATAAACCAATAAGCTGCAAAAGTAATATCAATAAATTATTAAATACAGGTTACTAAATGATAGATATACGCGTCAGATTTTCAAAACACGGTGCAATCCGTTATATAGGACACCTTGATGTAATGAGATATTTTCAGAAAGTAATGCGTCGCGCTGAAGTAGACATAGCTTATACTCAAGGATTTTCTCCACATCAGATTATGACTTTCGCTCAGCCACTCGGAGTAGGAATTGAAAGTGACGGCGAATATATGGATATTCGTATGAATTCAATTGAATCATGCGAAGCCTTAAAAAATGCCATCAATTCCAATTCAGTACCCGAAATTCAGGCTTTATCGGTAAAAATCCTTCCTGAAGGCACCGGAAATGCTATGGCAAGTGTTGCTGCAGCAGAATATGAAATAGGCTTCAAGGCAGGCAGAATTCCACAAAGCTTTGATTGTACTGCAGATGAAATAAACGACAAGCTTGAAGCTTTTCTTGCACAAGAAGAAATAATACTTGTTAAAGAAGGCAAGGCAGGTCCGAGAAATGTAGATATAAAAGACAGAATTTTCAGCCTCAAATGGGATGCCGAAGAACAATGTATACATACTGTTTTAGATGCATCAAGCGGATACAATATTAAGCCCATATCGCTTATGGAATTAATTACCGCATTTTTAGAGGATTCACTTTTTGAGAATTCATTGATGATATATCGTATAGACACTTATACCAGAGATGAAAACGGTAATTTATTATCAATGGATATGGTTGGACATACAGATTAGTATTAAACAATTAAAGGCTGATATTTCTATCAGCCTTTTCAAGTAGATAAGGATAAATATGAGTCGACTTATACAGACACGATCAGAAATTACAGAATCAAATCAGCTGCATTCACTTACAGAAAGCAGTGATTCACGTCTGCTTATATTGGACTACACAACACATTGGGGATTTTTTTATATTATAAACAACAGGCTAACAATAGCTAAAGCATTACAAAAAGAAAGTCTTGTCGACACTATAGTAATTGCAAGAGTTGATAATGTAAAAAAAGAGATTGGTGCTGCATTTGTAAAAATTGATGATTCAACAATTGCCTTCTTAAAGCTGTCAAACATTCCGGAAAGATACCAGCCGGTTCATCAGGGAAGTCTTATTCCTGTCAGATTATTATCTGACGAACAAAAGGGCAAAAGAATAGCAGTAACAGCAATAATATCAGAAAAAAAGCTGCCTAAAGAATGGCAGTACAAATCCGCATATACAGTTCTTTATAAGCCTGATAATTCAATTGCCAGTTTTATAAAAAAGACATTTCATCATATCGAAATAAGTAAAATATTAACCGATAATGAGTACATTTATAATGAGTTAAAAGGCATCTATAGTAACCTCGAGCTTTACTCAGATACTAAATTGTCATTATCGAAACTATATTCATTAAAAACAAAGCTTAATGAGGCCGCAGATTCAAAAGTCTACCTAAAATGCGGAGGTTATCTCATTATAAATCATACTGAAGCTCTTACCGTTATCGATGTAAATTCAGGCAAGAATGTAGCATCAAAAAAAGCCGATAAGGAAGAAAACATACTAAGTATTAATATAGAGGCTGCAGTGGAAGCGGCTCTGCAAATGAAGCTTAGAAACATTACAGGAATGATTCTTATCGATTTTATTAATATGGCGGAAGAAGAGAATAACTCAGCTCTTATCAATGCAATGAATGATGCAGTCGCAACTGATTATGTAACCGTCAAGGTAATTGACATTACACCATTAGGCATCATGGAAATTACTCGTCAAAAAATTGATAAGCCGCTAAATGAATACATAGGCATATTCCAAACGGGGGTATAAATGGAAAAGAAGAGAAGCAGTTTTTCAGGACAATTCGGTTTTATTATTGCCGCAGCAGGTAGTGCTGTAGGATTAGGCAATATTTGGAGATTTCCTTATCTTGCAGCCGGTGATGAAGGCGGAATATTTATTTTTGTTTATATAATTCTGACACTAACATTCGGATTTGCTTTACTCACAACAGAGATTGCAATAGGACGAAAAACTAAACAGAGTCCTCTTACTGCCTACAGCAAAGTAAAAAAAGGCTTTGGATACGTCGGATTCTTGGCTTGTATAGTTCCGACTATAATTCTGCCATACTATTGCTCAATCGGTGGTTGGGTATTTAAGTATCTTTCTTTATATTTAACAAATCAAAGTCATTCAGCAATTGACAATTCTTATTTTGGAAACTACATATCAGGAATATGGCAGCCCATTATTTGGATGCTTGTTTATTTTGGCATTACTGCATTTATTGTTATCAGCGGTGTCGAAAAGGGTATTGAAAAATTCAGTAAAATCTTAATGCCTATTCTGGTAGTAATGATTATTGGTATTTCCGTATTCTCATTAACTCTTAAGCATGAAGAAATTCTTGCTGACGGAAGTACCGTAGTAAGAACCGGTTTACAAGGACTAAAAGTATACCTCGTCCCTAACTTTAAGAACGTAACTCCTCAGTTTATGCTCAAGGTTATAATGGATGCCATGGGACAATTATTCTTCTCAATAAGCGTTGCTATGGGCATTATGGTTGCCTACGGATCTTATGCCAAGGATGATACAAATCTGATTAAATCCATCAACCAAATAGAAATTTTTGATACCGCTATTGCATTACTTGCAGGACTAATGATTGTGCCGGCCGTCTATACCTTTATGGGCAAGGAAGGTATGCAGGGTGGTCCCGGCCTCATCTTCAAGTCATTACCCAAGGTATTTGACGCAATGGGAATGGCAGGTAAATTCATAGGAGCTATATTCTTTATAATTGTTTCATTTGCTGCAGTTACATCCTCTGTATCTGTCATGGAAGCTATCGTATCCAGCTTAATGGATGCTTTTAAGCTTACCCGAATCAAAAGTTCAATTATTGTTACAGTTTATACAGTAATTGCAGGTATCATTGTATGTTTAGGTTACAATTTATTGGCATTTAATATACCGCTTCCAAACAGTGCTCAGCCCGGACAGATTCTGGATTTACTCGATTATATAAGTAATTACTTGATTATGCCTATAGTAGCACTTTCCGAGAGCATTCTTATCGGTTGGGTAGTAAAACCTCAATATGTAATAGACGAAATCACTCACGGCAAATTCAAATTTTCACGAAAAGGTCTTTTTGTCGTAATGATTAAGTTTATTGTACCGATGATGCTTGTGATTTTATTACTTAATTCATTTGGAATTATCAACAAGCTGATTGAATTTCTCAGCAAATAATAATCTGTATTTTTGTATCTAAGAGGTGTATATGAAAGCTAAATATAATAAGGTTAAGGATACAGAAAATAAAGAAAACTTAAATGAAATAAAAGAAAATAATGAAATAACAAATAAATCAAAATCTAAGTTAATTGCACTGAAAATATTAATCGTTATTGCAGTAATAGCTCTATTGACTGTATTTGTTTATTACAATAATACACACCTTGTTATTACAGAATACGATTATACTAACGCAAAACTCCCCGAAAGTATCGACGGATATTGCATTGTTCAGATTTCGGATTTACATAATGCAAAATTCGGCAAAGATAATGAAAAGCTTTTAGAAAAAATCAGAATATGCAGCCCTGATATTATCGTTATAACCGGTGATATGGTTGATTGTTCTGGACATACAAATATTCCCATTGCACTAAGCTTTGCCTCAGCAGCAACTGATATTTGTCCGGTATATTATATAACTGGCAATCATGAATATTATCTTAGTGAAGAACAGCGCAATACATTTTTAAGCGGCTTAATGGCTTCAGGAGTAATAATCCTTAATTCTGAAAGTATAGAGCTTGTTGAAGGTGTGCGACTGATTGGTCTTGATGACAATGATCTTTTTCATGATTTTAGTAATTTGATAGCAACAGAAGAATTCAATATTGTGCTTGCTCATGAGCCTCAACGCATTAAAAATTATGCATCAAGTAATGCAGATTTAGTATTTTCAGGTCACGCTCACGGCGGTCAAATCAGGCTTCCGATAATCGGCGGATTAGCCGCACCTGATCAAGGCTTTAATCCTGAATATTCAGAAGGCCTTATCCATTACAACAATACCGATATGATTATCAGTCGAGGACTTGGTAATAGTGCTTTTCCTTTCAGAATTTTTAATTATCCTGAAATTGTATGTGTGAGATTTACTAAATGACATATGCAATACATAACATCCATACTACAGTGTAGAAATTTGAATCAAAATATCTACACATTCTATAATATAATTCAACAATTTAGTGTGCTAAAATATTCTTGATGTTCATAAAATATCAGGAATATTTTTTTGTAAACAAGGAGCACAAAGTGAAAAGAGTAGCAGAAATCATATACATCGTAGAAGACCAGCGTGAAGAATTTCTAAAAGGAGCATTAAATCCGGACCAGGAAACTCAAAAGATACAGTGGATGTGCGGTGTTCGTAAGCAGCAATACTTCGCAATAAACGATTTAATATTGATGACCTTCGAATATAATGGCAGTGATTTTAATAAAGATATGGCAAAAATGGCTGAATATCTCGACAAAAAAGGTAATCTTGTAAAGACAAGACGCAAGGATGTTCCCCTTGAAGAGCGTACAAAAACAAACTGGTGGGCACCTATTAAGAGATTAGGTTCATTCCTTGATACCAAACCCTCATTCATTAATGAAGCCGAATTTCAGGATTATGTTAAGCCTGATGGCAGCATGATCAGAAGCGATAAATATAACACCGCATTTGATGAAGATGACTGGAACGATTGGAAATATATGTAATTGACGCTACAACCCGGCAGACATTTTACTCATCAATGTTTTCACGCCAGTTTCTGGTTCTCAGAGAGGCCGATTCAAAGGCTTTGGCATAAATATTAGTTGTATTTAGGCTTGTATGTCCCATACGCTGCTGTAAAGCCAATATATCGCGTTCTACACGATAAAATTCCATTGCAAATGATGATCTAAGCTTATGCGGACTTATTGTTCCGGCTTTTTCAGGCAATGCAGCAGCTACATACTTGGGAACAATTTCTTGAATCTGTCTGATTGCAAGTCTTGCTCCTTTCAAAGTAACAAACAACGGATCTCGAGGACCGCAGGAGAGTGGTGTAATGCTTTGTTTTTCAATCATATAATCCTGTATATACTCAGCAGATTCATCTGAATAATATACCTTACTTTGTTTACCGCCTTTTCTGGTTATAACTACAGAGCACTCATTCAAATCAATATCACCATTATCAATTCCATTCATTTCAGATACACGCATTCCGGTATCCAAAAACAAAAAAATCATTGCCAAATCACGTTTTTCATAATGCTTATGCCATGCATTTTGTCTGTCTGTAAGCCCGGTTCCATAACGAATAGTATTTAATAATATATTTTGCTCTTCACTTGTTAAAAAAATAACATAGTCCTTTTCAGGAATTTTTATCTTTTGAGCTCCTGAAACCGGATTATAATCAACTGCGCGCAAAACATCGGTCAAATATTTATAAAATGAAGAAATAGCCGATCTTGTACGCGCTGTAGCACGAATTTCATGCTCATCAGAATATATTTCAATAAATTTGTCCATATCAGAGGCACTTACATGGCTGAAATCTGCAGGTGTAATTTGACGCTTATTTAATACGCAAAAATGCGGATGATTCACGATAAGCCAATCTATAAAATGATTAAGGTCACGTGCATAGCCAATTCTGGTCGATAAAGCACGTTCGTTTTTACGGCCGATAAAGAAATCCTGACAAAACTCAGGTAATTCATCTACCAAACTTATAAGAACTGATGAATCACGTTTTTTCTCTAACATAAATACCTCAAATTACAAATAATCTAATTAATCATTGATTTACAAACTAATAAGTCAAAGAAATTACAAACAACAATAATTCTAATCGAATAGATATGCAATAACAGATATTACATATTATATATTCATAAAAACACATAATAAGGGCTATAACGAGCCACTATCAATATTATAGCACTATTTCCGCATAAAGTACACGCAAAATATAAATTTAACGCATACTTTTATACAGATAAAGAAATTCCTCTATTCTTTTACAAGTACGAGGAATTTCTTTGATTTCGGTATTTTTTAGAACATTATTTTTTCATTGTTAAACATTTTAGTCAAAACATAGGTCAACGCACAGGTAACTGCAATATTCATACCAACGGCAATAAATATATAGGCAATATTGTAATTAAATGCAAAAATACCTGATAAGCATTTAACAGTTCCATAAATAGGAATAACCGAATCTAAAGCTGTCATTGAGCTTCCGCCACCCATCATTGAGCTTAATCCAATGCCTATTATCAGAAGCATAAAAGGCAGTACAAGCGTTCCGGCTTCTTTAACACTCTTAGCAAAAGCAGAAACCACTGCCAAAATTGATACAAACATTAAAACTGTCGAAATTATAATCAAAAACAATAAAATATAATCTTTAGCTGAATAAACTGATGCATTCAAGCCCTCGGTATTGCCGCCCATCAATGCAGGCATAGACAGCATCGTGCCCAGGAAGCTTGAGATGCCCGAGAGCAACGAGAACACACTTAAGCTTATAATTTTTCCTAATGCAATAGAACTGCGCTTAACGGGCGTTACAAGGAGTGTAGCAATGGTTCCCCTCTCCTTTTCTCCCGCAATTGCATCGGGAGCTATTGACATGCATCCGGTAAACAAGAATATAAGCAAGAGCATAGGCATTATCATAGAAAATAACATACCTGTTGTTTCTTTTTCCGTTGCCTGGTCATATGACTCATCCTCAGCAAGCTTATTAATATCAAATTTATTAGATATTGAAGCTTCATATTCATCTAAAATAGAAACTATTAATGAATATATACGGCTGCTCTTAGTATTTGCCGAATTATAAAAGATCTTTACATTAGGTGCTTCATTTCCATCTGATATCTCATATGAATTTACAACCTTTATAAAGTCTTGAGGAAAAACAATAATTGCATCAATTTTGTCCGAACCATCATCAAGTAAAAGTGCTTTGCTTTCATCAACCTGTTCATCTGTTATTTCAGTAATATCAGTCCCCAAAGCATTAAAATTATCATTTAGTTCCTCAGGCATATTTTCTACATAAATCTTCGAAACATAATCATCAGACACCGAAAAGCTCTTCATCAGCCCTTTTCCCATAATTGAATACATAACAAAAATGAGCAATCCAGGCATAATAACTGAAGAAAAAAAGAGTCTTTTATCTCCAAAGAATCTGGTGAATTCTTTTTTTACTATAGTAAAAACATCCTTATTCATTACTTATACCTCCTCTCCGATTATTTCCTCATATATTTTGAAGAATTTATCTTCAAGAGACATATCCTCAGTTAAGTTTGAGAGCAAATCGCAAACACACATTTGACCGTTTATAACTATTCCGACACGATCACATATTTTTTCTATTAAACTAAATATATGTGTTGAAACTATTATAGTTTTGCCTTCGTTTTTCAGTTCCATCAGGAAATCAGTCACAACCTTTGCTGTCATAACATCAAGTCCATTGGTAGGTTCATCAAAAATAATAATATCCGGGTCATGAACCAAGGATACAACAAGCGATACCTTTTGCCTCATACCTGTAGATAGGCTGCCGATTTTAACTTCCGCAAATTTATCAATACCAAATCGCTTAAACAGTTTTTCTCTTCTTGCATTTCTGGTTTCAGCATCTACATGATGTAAATCAGAGAAGAAATCATACATGTAATTTGGCGTAAAAAAATCCTCAAGCTTCAATTCACCTGTCAAAAAAGCAATCTTTGATCTGACCATATCAGGATTTTTAGTAACACTTGCTCCATCTATCACAACATCACCTTCATCAGGCTTAATAAGTGTTGCCAGCATTCTTAATGTTGTTGTTTTACCAGCACCATTCGGGCCTAATAAGCCAAACACTTCTCCTCTGTATGCGTTAAAGTTCAATCCGTTAACAGCAATCTTAACTTTGCTTTTTGTCTTTTCAATTTTTTGCTGCTTTGATGAAAGCTTAAATGTTTTCTTTAATCCGGTAACCTTAATTAATTCTTCCATATACTCCCTCATTACAAAATAATATTAGGTTCATCTTTCTTTCTCTTGCTTAATATTTTTTCAAATTTAGCAAGTATCATTGATTTTTCTACTGCATTATTCATCTCATGACTCTGTAAACACAAATCTGCTTTTATAGCACTGAGCTTCCTGTATTGCTCTAATAATAATTGCGCATTATAAACAATATGACCATTCAAACGTTTTCCATACGAAGTATCGCCGATAAAAACATATTTCTCATTAACTTCCATGGCCAGACTACCTTTACTGTGGCTGTTAGGCAATCCAAATATATGAACTAATCCTTTATCTTCCACATACAAATCATTATCGACAACAATGCCTTTATTAAAATGCTTATATGTATAGTTGCCTACATAGTATTCATTTGTGTTTGTAAGCCTTAACATATTACCTGTATGATCATTATGAAAATGAGAAATAACAATATTAATATTATCAATTTGTTTTAAGCAATTATATGCTTGTTCAGAAGCACCGCAATCATAACACCAAACAAAATTACCACCGATAAAGAAACCAATATCTGCAGATAGTATCGGTTCCTGTTCCGATGGTAAATAATACATATCTTTATCAAATTTATAAAGTAAACTAAAATCTAACATATCTCATCCGAATCAAGGATTATGGTAAACGGTCCATCATTAATGAGACTAACCTTCATATCTGCTCCAAAAGAACCGGTTTGCACAACTTTTACAAGTGACTTACATTGCGCAACAATATAATCATACATATCCGAAGCCATATCAGGCGCACCTGCATTTGTGAAACCGGGACGATTTCCCCTTTTACAATCAGCATATAACGTAAACTGACTAACAAGTAACAGTTCACCATTAACCTGTTCTAACGATAAATTTGTCTTACCATTTTCATCTTCAAAAATTCTAAGACCTATCATCTTCTTTATCATTTTATCAGCTATCTCTTTGGTATCACTTCCGGCAACACCAATTAGTACCATATATCCCTTAGCTATTTCACCAATGATCTCATTATCCACCTTAACATTGGCATTTTGAACACGTTGTATTACAAATTTCATATGACTTCTCTATTACTTTTTCTTCTTTTTACTATCAGATCCGGAATTCTTTTGTTTCTTCTTAGTACTACTATCTTTTATCTTATGTGATATATTTTTAATTATTCCGATAAAGAACCATTCTTTACTGTCTCTGTTATTCTTCTTTTCCTGCTCAATAGCCTCATAATCAAAGACATGTACGTTTCCATCAGTATCAATGTAATCCACATCAATATACTCTTCTGAAACAGAGCTAAGCTTTTTCTTACTTAAACTCTTTGCAGCAAGAGCTTTCAGCCCTGAATAAATGATTGCAAACAAAGGTACTCCGATAATCATTCCCGGGATTCCAAAGAAACCACCAAACACTGTAATTGCAAAAATTACCCAGAAACCTTCGAGTCCTGTCGAATCACCAAGAATCTTAGGACCGATAACATTACCGTCAATCTGCTGTAAAATAAGTATAAATATAATAAAGAATATTGTGTTCCAAGGATGCATCGGATCAACCAGGAATATTAACAATGCGCTGGGAATTGCTCCGATGAAAGGTCCAAAATAAGGAATAATATTTGTAATTCCGACAAACAAACTTACAAGAGCCGCGTAAGGAGTTCTCAAAATTGTTGTACCAATAAAGCAAAGCGCACCAATTATAATTGAATCAATAACCTTACCGCCAAAGAAGCCTATAAAAGTCTTATTAGCATATCTGACATCCTTAATAATCTCATTGGCAGTATGTCGTTTAAAAATAGAATAAGTAAGCTTTTTACTTCTTCCTGCAAACTTCTCCTTACCTGCAAGCAAGTATACAGAAATCATTAATCCGAGAATACTATTCCACAATACACTGAAACCTTTTCTAACGCCACCGAGGATTGTCTTTATATACTCCTGCATCATTGTCCAATCAATATTACCTTCATTATCCATAAAAGGAAGAATTTTGGTAACATTGGTCCACATATCCTTAGCTACATAATCATCAATCTGTTCAGATGTATTTCCTGTCTGTTCGATTATGAAATTAACAAGTGTGGGATTCTTTGCCAAGGTATTTTTTACCCACTGCTGGAAATTTTCAACATACAAAGAATAATTCTCCAACAAATTGGTTATTGAAGGAACTATCTGCGAAATCATCAGGAATAATAATCCGAAAATAAATGCAATAGAAATAACCAAGGTAAAGAAAATACTAATACCTCTAATTACTTTATGCGACTTCGCAGTCTCTTTAATTTTCATTTTCCTGGCAATAGGAATAAGAATTTTCTTTTCAATGAAATTAAGAATCGGTGCAAGTAAATAAGCAATTATTAATGCAAAATACACAGGCATCATAATCTTATTAAATGCATCAAATAACTGCGCAATCTTAGCCGTATTATTAATAATAAAATAGAATAAAATACAAGCGACAACAGTAAGAAATCCTGTTAATCCCCATATAAAATACTTACTGAATATTCTTTTAGGCTTTTTAACAGTAGTTCCATCATAAAGAATTTCTTCAGTATTATTAACTTCTTTATTTATAGTCTCAGCATTCTGATTAGAATCTGTTTTTGAAGTATTATTATCAGCCATTTCATTTCTCCGTACTAATACAAGAAATACAAAAAGATATTATTACACATATATAAATATAATACATTATGTATACCAAACACAAGTTAATAATCCTTAAGAAACCATAAGAAAATGCCTCTATAAAAGTATATAAATACTCCCATAAAGGCATCAAATCTTAATCGAAAAAAATGAAATAAATTAATCATTTACAGGTATATCATAATAAGGAATATAAAGAAGTTTTCCCCCGGCCATAGCAGATTTTTCATTTACATGATTAATTGATTTAATCTCATTAAAAAACTCTTCAAAAGAATCATAATGTTCATCAAAATTATCTCGTGCTACAGATTCAAGTGTCTGTCCGTATCCGACATTAACTGTCTTATAGAATTTATACTCATCAATTCTGTTGGTTGCATTAACATGAGCTGAAGCAGCCTTAAAACCAATGATAATAACCATTACCATAATTATTCCGGCAACAAGTCTTACTAAATTCTTCTTTGCATTATATACTGCTCTTCTATTTCTTTTATACATTCTATACTCTCTATCAGACATATCACTTACTCTAATTGATCTCATAATTATTTCCTCTCAGCAAAATCGAAACAATGTTCGGAACATTTGTTCGTATGTTTGGATTATATCGAACATTCTTTCGAATGTCAACACTTTTAATATATTTTTTCGAACATATATTTGCGAAAATATGTTTGCTTTTTAAAATAACTAATGATATACTCATATTATAAAGCGAACGGAGGTTCTGATATGGCAAGTAATAAAATCTCACAAAAGCAGCAAGAGATCCTCGAATATTTAAAAGAAGTTATCTTAGCTAAGGGATATCCCCCTACAGTTAGAGAAATATGTGAAAAGGTTGATTTGAAATCAACATCATCTGTTCATTCACATCTTGAAACTTTGGAAAAGAGAGGCTATATTAAGCGCGATCCCGCAAAGCCCAGAGCAATAGAAATATGTGATGATTCATTTCAGATGGTCAGAACCGAAATGACAAGCCTTCCTGTTTACGGAAATGTCGCAGCCGGCCAACCCATTTTGGCAGTAGACAATATTTTAGACTACTTCCCTATTCCGGCATCTGAAATTCCCAGAGGAGAATCCTTCATACTTAACGTAAAGGGTGATTCAATGATTAACGTCGGAATATTCAGCGGCGATAAGATTCTTGTCAACAAAAACGAAACAGCATCTAATGGTGATATAGTTGTAGCTATGGTCGATGATTCTGCCACAGTAAAAACCTTCTATAAAGAAAACGGACATATTAGACTTCAGCCGGAAAACGATAATATGGATCCAATCATAGTTCCTGATTGCCAGATTCTCGGTAAGGTATTCGGTGTATTTAGATTTTTCAGATAAATATTTATAGATATCATATCCGTAGATATCATCTTCATAAATAGCAAAAAGCGTATCCATCTTAGGGTTATAGGACAAAACGTGTTGATGGCTAGTCCCAATCGTTGAATGATTTATCG
>JAKSRU010000066.1 GCA_024403475.1 Lachnospiraceae bacterium
TTTTTGTTCGTATACATGAGCAAAGTGCATACAGATAAACGCTTTCGCTTGCGAAGAAGCGATTATCTGTATGGATTTTGCGATTAACGACATGAGTATGGAGCGAAGCGGAATACGAATGTCGTCATGTATACGAACAAAAGGAAAGACACATTCGTATTAAGCGAAGCAGAATACGAATGTCGTCATGTATACGAATTGGTAAAGAAACATATTTATATAAAGGAGAATGCTATGGCAAAGGAACTTGCTAAAACCTATGACCCCAAGGGCATAGAGGACAGAATCTATCAGAACTGGCTTGATAAGAAATACTTCCACGCAGAAGTAGATCATTCTAAGACACCGTTTACAATCGTTATTCCCCCTCCGAATATTACCGGACAGCTTCACATGGGACATGCGCTTGATAACACTATGCAGGATATTCTTATTCGTTGGAAGCGTATGCAGGGCTACAACGCACTTTGGCAGCCCGGAACCGACCATGCTTCAATCGCTACTGAGGTAAAGATTATCCAGAAGCTCAAGGAGGAAGGAATCGACAAGAATGATCTCGGACGTGAGGGCTTTCTTGAGAGAGCATGGGATTGGAAAAAGGAATACGGCGGAAGAATCATCAGCCAGCTTAAGAAGCTTGGTTCTTCATGTGACTGGGACCGTGAGCGCTTTACAATGGATGAGGGCTGCAACAAGGCAGTTACCGAAGTATTCGTAAAGATGCATGAAAAAGGATATATCTACAAGGGTTCAAGAATTATCAACTGGTGCCCTGTATGTAATACATCTATCTCTGATGCAGAGGTTGAGTACGAGGAGCAGGCAGGTCATTTTTGGCATATTAAGTATCCTCTCATTGATGAGACTACCGGTGAGCCTTCTAAGACTGAGTTCCTTACATTTGCTACTACACGTCCCGAGACTATGCTCGGTGATACCGCTGTAGCTATTCATCCTGATGACGAGAGATATACTCATCTTCATGGCAGAAAGGTATGGCTTCCTATCGTTAACAAGGCTATTCCTATTGTTGAGGATACCTATGTTGACAGAGAGTTTGGTACCGGTGTAGTTAAGATTACTCCTGCACATGACCCCAACGACTTTGAGGTAGGAAAGCGTCATGGTCTTCCTATCATTAATATCATGAACGACAATGCTACCATCAACAAGAACGGTGGCAAGTTCGAGGGAATGGATCGTTATGAGGCACGTAAGGCTATCGTAGCTCAGCTTGATGAGGAAGGACTTCTTGTTAAGATTGAAGATTACAGCCACAACGTAGGTACTCATGACCGTTGTAAGACTACTATCGAGCCCCTCGTAAAAGAGCAGTGGTTCGTTAAGATGGACGAGCTTATTAAGCCTGCTGCAGAGGCAGTTAGAAATGGCGATATCAAGCTTATCCCTGAACGTATGAACAAGGCTTACTTTAACTGGACCGACAACATCCGTGACTGGTGTATCAGCCGTCAGCTCTGGTGGGGACACAGAATTCCTGCTTACTATTGTCAGGAGTGTGGTGAGACCGTAGTTGCCAAGGAAGCACCTACTGTTTGCCCTAAGTGTGGTAAGAATCATTTTGAGCAGGATCCTGATACTCTTGATACCTGGTTTTCATCAGCACTTTGGCCTTTTGAGACTCTCGGATGGCCTGAGATGACTGAGGACCTCAAGTATTTCTATCCTACAGATGTACTTGTAACCGGCTATGATATCATCTTCTTCTGGGTAATCAGAATGATCTTCTCAGGATTTGAACAGATGGGTGAGAAGCCCTTCAAGACTGTTCTTTTCCATGGTCTTGTAAGAGACAGCCAGGGACGTAAGATGAGTAAGTCTCTCGGTAACGGTATCGATCCTCTTGAGATTATCGATCAGTACGGTGCAGATGCTCTCAGACTTACACTTATCACCGGTAATGCACCCGGAAATGATATGCGTTTCTACTATGAGCGTGTTGAGAACAGCCGTAACTTTGCTAACAAGGTATGGAATGCAACCCGTTTCATCATGATGAATATTGATCAGGCAGCAGAGAAGAGCGGAATCACCGTTCACGAGCCTGCAGCTAATGAGCTTGCACCTGTAGATAAGTGGATCCTTTCTAAGCTCAACACCCTTGTTAAGGATGTTACCGAGAATATGGATAACTTCGAGCTTGGAATCGCAGTTCAGAAGGTTTATGACTTTATCTGGGATGAGTTCTGTGACTGGTACATCGAGATGGTTAAGCCTCGTCTTTACACTACCGATGATACTGCAAGCCAGAATGCAGCTCTTTGGACACTTAAGACTGTTCTTATCGATGCCCTTAAGCTCCTTCATCCTTATATGCCTTTCATCACTGAAGAGATTTTCACCAATATTCAGGATGAAGAAGAATCTATTATGATCAGTGCATGGCCTAAGTACTCTGATGCAAGAAGCTTTGCCAAGGAAGAACATGATATTGAGCTTATCAAGGAAGCTGTAAGAGGCGTACGTAATCTTAGAACCGGAATGAACGTAGCACCCAGTCGTAAGGCAGCTATCTATGTTGTGAGTGAGGATGCTGATGTAATCAGAACCTTCGAGGAGGGTAAGCTTTTCTTCGGAACACTTGCATACTCTAATGAAGTTAACTGCCAGAAGGACAAGACCGGTATTGCTGATGATGCAGTATCAGTAGTTATCCCCGGTGCAGTTCTCTACATTCCTTTTGCAGAACTCGTTGATATCGCTCAGGAGATTGAGCGTCTTACCAAGGAGCAGACCAGACTTGAGGGAGAAATCAAGCGTTCTAACGGAATGCTTAACAACGAGAGATTTATCTCTAAGGCTCCCGCTGAGAAGGTTGCAGAGGAGAAGGCTAAGCTTGAAAAGTATACTCAGATGCTTGAACAGGTAAATGAGAGATTGACCAGCCTTAAAAAGTAATCAGACCTTAATGAGCAGTAGGTTGTTTAGAATAGGTCAATACGAACAAAGCTAATTTGCTCAAGGCCTACATTACAGACAATATAATCGGGCGGTTGCTGCTTGGTCAGTGACCGTCCGTTGTTGTCAAGACTGATATTTGCAGTAGTTATTTAACAGAGTATCTGAAATATTGATGCTTTTGCGTCTGAAGCATCCTTGTAGGAATTGCAACTAAAGGAATAAAGGTAAATTTTATGAAGCGCCGAATGATAAGCAGCTTTGAGGAAGCAGAGCAGTATCTCAATGATACTCCGAAATTTACAACAAAACATTCTATAGAGGCTACACGGGAGTTCCTTGAGAAAATGGGAAGTCCCGATAAATCTATGAAAATAATTCATGTTGCAGGAACTAACGGTAAGGGATCTACCTGCGCGTATCTTACAAGTATATTGCGTGAAGCGGGATTTCATACGGCACTTTTTACATCGCCTCATCTTGTCGATATCTGTGAGAGATTTAGTATAGACGGAAGCGACATGAGTCATGAGGACTTTCTTGAAAGCTTTAATTATATCTACAACATGCTCGATTGGGAGGCACTTGCAAAGGATGAGGGCTATCATCCCTCTTATTTTGAGTTCCTTTTTTTCATGGCTATGCACTATTTTTCCAAGAAAAAGGTTGAGTGGTGTGTGCTTGAAACCGGCTTGGGAGGCTTGCTTGATGCAACAAATTCGGTGCATCACAAGGAGGCTGCAGTTATAACCCGAATCGGTTTGGATCATATGGAGTATTTGGGTGAAACCATATATGAGATTGCAGGACAGAAGGCAGGCATCATCGAAAAAGGTGCTCCTCTAATTTATAATGATTATGTTCCGGAGGCTTCAAGGGCAATTGTTGAAGCCTTTAACAGAATCAATTTCAGTGAAAATAATGAAAATGAATACGAAAACGTATACCACAAAGTATGCGAAAAAAATAACGAAAAAAATGAGCTGAAATATGCTGTTGGCGATAATCTGTTACTAATGTGTGAAAATAAGTCGGAAACGGTTGCATTTTCCATAACTGATGGATATTATAAAGGTGTATGCGTATGTTTAGATACAGTTGCAGCATATCAGACAGAGAATGCTATGCTCGCAATTCGTACTATCGAAGCGACAGGTCTATGCGAAATAATTAATGCTGAGACCTTGACTGCCGCACTGAAAAAGTGTCACTGGGCAGGCAGAATGGAAGAGATAATTCACAATGTGTTCATTGATGGAGCACATAACCCGGACGGAATACGTGCCTTTTTGGAGACGGTATCCCGTGACGGATTAGATAAAAGCAGGCGGAGCTTGCTTTTTGGTGTTGTTGCCGATAAGAACTTTTATCGTATGCTGGAGGAACTGGTGGAGTCGGACTTATTTTCCGAGATGACTATTACTCCGTTACATACGAAACGAAGCGCAGATATTTCACAGCTTCGCGAAGCACTTGCGAAATATGACGGCTTGACTGTCAATATTGCCGAGGATCCCGAGATGGGACTTCGAGAGATGATTTCGTCAAGAGGCAACAAGGATGACAGGATAATATACGTAGCGGGTAGTCTGTATCTCGTAGGTGAGATTAAGAAGGCTTTCACGGATGAAGCCACCGCATGTTTGATTTGATAGGGATTTTGTTTTCATGATTAATTTTGAAGAGGAACTGAAGAAATTTCATCCCAGCCTTGAGGTTGAGGATGTTGAAGATAATGTGTTTTCATTGGACCTTACTGACGCAGCTGATATGCTGGTCGGAATGATGAAGGATACGGAGAGTCAGCCCGAACAATTCTAGGAGAAAGCAGATGTATTGTTTTAATTGCGGATGCCTTCTTGCAGAATATGATTATTGTACCAATTGCGGCACTGATGTTGCTATGTACAAAAAAATCATGTATGCCTCCAATCACTTTTATAATGAGGGTCTTCAGAAGGCACAAATCAGGGATTTGTCAGGGGCTGCGGTAAGCCTCAGACAGAGCTTAAAATTTAATAAGAATAATATTGAGGCCAGAAACCTGTTGGGACTGGTCTATTTTGAGTTAGGCGAGGTTGGACTTGCTCTGAGCGAGTGGGTAATCAGCCAGAATCAGCGCTCTGATAAGAATATGGCAGAGGATTATATTGCTCAGATTCAGGCACCAGGTTCAGGCTTTGGTGATATGGCTCAGTCCATTCACAAGTACAATCTGGCTTATTATTATTGCACACAGGGCAGCAAGGATCTTGCCAAGATTCAGCTGAAGGGTTCACTTCACAAGAATGCTCAGCTGGTTAAGTCTCATATTCTTCTCGGTCTTTTGTATATGGACGAGGAGAACTGGAGAAATGCAGAGAGCGAAATGCGCCGTGCGCTTAAGATTGATCACAACAGTACTCTTGCACTTACATATCTGAAGGAAATCGACAGAATGCTTGAGCCCGACGAGACAGAGAACAAGCCTGTCGGAGGAAAAATCAGAAGTAAGAGTAAGGATGCTATCAGAATTGAGCGAGATAATGATTTTATCATTCAGCCCACTAATGTGCGTGAGCCCAGAAACTCAGCGCTTGGTACTTTCGTGAATGTGCTCATCGGTCTGGTAATCGGTGCGGCAGCGGTTTATTTCCTCGTAGTACCGGCGAGACTTACGCAGGTAACTGCTGATTCACAGGCGAACATCAAGGAAATCGGAGACCAGATAGACAGCAAGAATTCAACTATTCAAGAGCTGCAGGACAAGGTTGCTTCACTTGAGAAGGAGAATACTTCACTTTCTAATCTTGTAGACAGCTATTCCGGAGATGCCGGTGTAATCAACGACTATAATCAGTTGATGGAAATCGCCAGTGATTACTTACTTCATCAGGACAGCGCACAGACTGCAGGACTTATGGATGAGTTGAGAGACAATGTGGATGTTGAGGCACAGTCACTCGGCTTCCAGACCTTGTATCAGTCTATGATTACAGTACTCGGACCTGACTTCGCAGAGAAGTGCTACAACGATGGTATGGATGCCTACAACAATGGCGATTACGATACCGCGGTAGATAAGCTTGCGGATGCCTGGTACTATGACAACACAAATGCGGATGCTATTTTCAGCCTTGGCAATGCATACAGAATGCAGGGCAATTATGAGGCGGCGGTAGCAGCTTACGAACAGGTAATGGCTCTGTTCCCCGGTACTGAGAGAGCTTCACGAAGCGAGCAGTACATCAAAGAGATTAATGGTTAATACTCCACTATAGAAGAGGTTATTAATGGAATTACAGGATTTTGAAATTGAGGATCTCGACTCGGAAGAGGAAGCAGATCTGACTATGCCTTCCCGTGGTTCAGGTAATACCAAGAAGAGTGCAATGAAGGTGATTTCTATTATCGGAATCAATGTTCTTGTCATTCTGCTTGTGATAGTTGTTCTCGGCATTATTGGTTTTGCGAAGGGCAAGCTTTTAGTTGCAGGTGTGCCCTCTGCAAATGATGCAGAGAAGCCTGTTTATACAGAAAGCGAAATGCAGCAGTTGATTCTTGCTGCGAAAGATGATGCGCAGGCCGGCAAGGAAGCCGAGATTACGGGAGCCTACAATAACGGTTATTCAATCGGACAGAACAGTCTGTTGGACTATATCAAGGATACACTGATGTCCAACAATTCTTCTCTTGAGACCTTTAACAAGATTTATCCGGATCACTTTATTGTAGTCAGCAACGGAAGATACAATTTTTTACAGATAAATAAAAACTTAAAGCTCAACGAACTTGTTCAGGATCAGGTTGTGGTTTTGGATAACGGAGAGATGCAGTACACTGATGCAGAGGGAAATGTCATTTCTCACAAGGGTATTGATGTATCTGAGTATCAGGGAAATATCGATTGGGGCAAGGTTGCTGCTGACGGAGTTGAGTTTGCAATTATCAGAGCATATTACAGAGGCTACGGTACAGGACGACTTGTACGCGATACCAAGGTAGATGATAACATTCAGGGTGCAATTGATAATGGAATTCATGTAGGTGTATATGTATTCAGCCAGGCAATCACCAGAGAGGAAGCAGTGGAGGAAGCTGAGTCAGCTATCGAGACACTTAGTCCTTTTGCTACCAATGTTCCTATCGTAATTGATGTGGAGAGAGTAGCCGGTGCAAATCCCAGAATGGATGCACTCAGTGTGGAGGAGAGAACAGATGTAATCCTTGCATTCTGTGACACCGTAACCAATGCCGGATATATTCCGATTGTTTACTACAACACTGAAATGGGCGGATTGTATGTCGACCTTGAAAAGCTCGAGGGCATAACAAAGTGGTATGCATGGTATGGCAGCTGGTTGTACTATCCTTATGATTACTCAATTTGGCAGTACAAGGATTCCGGAAAAGTAAACGGAATCAGCGGCGGAGTTGATATGAACATTGCTCTGGAGCCCTTCTGGTAAAGCTTCACGGATGGAGCTTCACAGATAGAACTTCACGGATAACGATTTACAGATAAAGATATTTATGATAACAAAAAATCGCTTAAGCCTTATGTGGCCTAAGCGATTTTCTTTTTGCTTTGAATTAGAGCCGGTCTTATTCTTCCTCGCTGCGCTCGCTTCCGGCTGCACGCACCGAAATACCGTTTACCTCGATATCACCGTTGAGGGCAACTACCAGGCAGGGACGTCCGTCGATGGTACGGTCCTCGATGAGATCGGTTCTGTCGGGCTTTACCTTGATGGTTACATCAGGAGTTTTTACGTCGAAGGAACGGGTGTTGTAAACATTGCTTACGAAAAGAGGAGTGTCGGTTCCGGCATTCTTTTCATAGTGGGAGTCGAATTCCTCCATCTTGTCGTTGGATACGCCGCTGGAAGCAAAGAGATTTTTCACTTCCTTTTTGTCTAATACGAGAGGGGCAAGCTCCTCCTTGTGTTCCTCGATGAGTTCACCCATTTTTTCATGGAGGCTCTTGACGGCCTCAAATTCACACTCATCACCGAGGGTCTCCTGAACCAGTGTCTGGAAGGTTTCCTTCTGATTGCCGGCAGTAAGAGGAATTCCGCAGCCGAGCAGCATCTCTATGAGTGCATCGTTGAGATTTTCAGAATCCTTGGTATAGTACATGATGCTGTTGACATCAGTGCTTCTGTCGTTGAAGGCGGGGAAGAGGATACCTATCAGAGGAAGCTCTACCACCCAATCACGATTACGGTTATGGAATTCGTTGGTTACAGGATCGAAGGAAAGTCCGGGCTCTGCAAGGTTTACCGGGCAAATGACTGTATAGATATATTCATATACCTCGTCGGATGCATCCTCCATATCTATTCCGTCGTTGGTTCTGCCGGGTACATCATAGGCATCGTGAACCACGAGAATCAGGTAGTTGCCTACATACTCGTAAGCAGAGATGATTCTGTTGTAGTATTCATCAAGAAGAGCATCATCCTTGAGCTTGCTGTCACGAAGCTTAAGAAGAAATTCCTGCTGTCCGTCCTCGCCGCAGGCCTCGATGGGGAAGGTCATATCGAGAGCGGTCTTACCGGGTGTGCCTGAAAGGCCTTTTCTGAGTATTTCGAAATACTTAAACATCTCCTCGTCGGGAAGCGCCAGGAAGGATCTTGCAAATACACTTTTTTTATTCTTATCACCATCTACGTAACAGCCGCAGATTCTGGTGATGGTACAGTTTTTCTGAGTAAGGAGTTTTTTTAATTCTCCGAGTTCTGCTTTAACCATTTTATTCTCCTTAAGATAAATTGATAACAGAATTCATTATAGCAAAAATACTTTTTTATTCAAATGGAATACTTGGCATTATGTATATTTGTATTGTTTGGGATAAAAGTCAGAGTTTGGGGATAAACAGAGATAAGTCTTAATTGCATCAAAAAAGATAAGTAACTATTCTTAATTATAGTAACATAAAGTATATATACCATTCGGGGGGATTGGGGATATTATATGAGTTTTGATGCTCTTTTTGATAAGGCAGATTTTAAACAAAAGAAAAAGACTATAATGACCGTCCAAATTATTATGGCGGTAGTCTTGCTGATAACAGAGGTGGTTAACAACGCTCTGCTATATGCGTCAGGTGCGCAGGGGTACGGTCCCGACACGATAGTTGAAAAACTGTTGCGCTACCTGGTGCTTACCAACTGTGTCAATATTTTGTCGATAGTAGTATGCGCAATTGTGGTTAAAAAGTTGCCTGACGCAGCAACTGCTACAAAGTACTTTTTACTCATACCCATGATAGTTATGGGTGTTAACATCAGTTATTCTCATTATGTTTTTTCAGATACGTTCATCATATTTGTAATACCCATTGCAATTACGGTTTTATTTGAAAGCAAAAAGTTCACTTGGGTTATAACCATGCTGAGCTTTGTCGGTGTGCTGCCGGGTGTGGCTGCCAGAATCATGGACCCGGAATACAGTGATACTGCAATTCCCGAGGGTTCTATCGCGGTAGTAATGATTATTGTGTTCGGTATTATTATGTCTATGATTGCATCCAGACTTAAGAACCGACAGATTAAGCTTGCAGAGGCGCTTAACAACGCGGAAAGTGCCAATAAGGCGAAGAGCGATTTCCTTGCTAATATGTCGCATGAAATCAGAACGCCTATGAATGCCATTGTGGGTATGTGCGAGCTGGTGCTCAGAGACCCTCATATTTCCGAGAGTGTAAGAGACAATTGCTTGAATATTCAAAATTCCGGCAGAAGCCTTCTTTCCATCATCAATGATATTTTGGATTTTTCTAAAATTGAGTCCGGAATGATGGAGCTTGTGGAGAGCGAGTTTAATATTTCATCTACACTGAATGATGTCATCAATATGACAATGACCCGCAAGCAGAACAAGAAGATAGAGATTATTGTTCAGGCAGATTCGGACATCCCCTGCGGTTTGCTGGGAGACGAGATGCGCATCAGACAGATTATGATTAATCTGATGACTAATGCCGTAAAGTACACCAATGAGGGTGCGGTAATTCTTAAGCTTTCTCAGAGTATTCACAGCTATGGAATTAATCTTAAGTTTGAAGTTACCGATACCGGAATAGGAATCACACCCGAAAACCTTGAAAGACTTTTCACCAGCTTCCAGCAGGTGGATACCAAGAAAAATCGTGCGGTGGAGGGTACCGGACTCGGCCTTGCGATTTCCAAGAGACTTGTCAAAAAAATGGGTGGCTTTATCAATGTATCCAGTGAGTACGGTAAGGGCTCAACCTTTAGCTTTGTCGTTCCGCTCAAGGTTACCAATCCTGCTCCCTTTGTAAAGGTTAATGAGGCAGAAAAAATAAATGCCATCGGATATTTTGAATTCAAGCGTTTTTCACATGATATTATCAGAAAGAGCTATCTGAAGCTTGCTGATGATATAGAGGCGCAGCTCAAGATAAATGTCAATATGATTCAGTATCGTGAGCAGATGCGCAATATGGTCGAAAATAATGATAATAAAATCAGCCATGTTTTCGTGGGACGAGAGGAGTATCTTGAGGATAAGGAATACTTCCATAATCTCGCAGAGAGCAAGGAGGTTATTGTCGTTCAGGATGCCGAGAATTTTGTGGAAGTACCCAACAAGATTAAGACCATCTACAAGCCGTTTTACGTATTGTCAGTGGCTGCTGTTTTCAATCATGAAAGCATTAATCTCAATCTGGTTGAGAGAAAGCATAATCAGGTTACCTTCTCTGCGCCTAAGGCCAGAGTGTTGATTGTAGATGATAACGAGGTCAACCTTAAGGTTGCTTGCGGACTTATGAAGCCTTATCATATGCAGCTTATGACAGTAAACAGCGGTAAGGCAGCGATTTCCTTCCTCAAGTCTCAGGACATCGATTTGGTGCTTATGGACCATATGATGCCGGAGATGGATGGCGTGGAGGCTACACAGATCATTCGCGGCATGGCCGGTGAATATTTCAAAAAGCTTCCCATTGTTGCACTTACTGCTAATGCAGTAAACGGCGCGAGGGAGATGTTCCTGGAATCCGGATTCAATGATTTTATTGCAAAGCCCATTGAATTGTCGGCACTGGATAAAGCGCTCAAAAATTGGATACCCAAGGAGCTTCAGGCTCCGGCTGTTACATTAGCGGCTGAGGCAGAACTCGCAGGCAAGGCTGTAATTGATATTGATGCCGGAGACGGAGATTTAATCAATTACTGTAAGGGTATTGAATATGCCGGCGGCAGCGAGGAAATTTATCTGGATATACTCAATGTATTTATCCGTAAGGGTGATGAGAAGCATGAAAAAATTGCCAAGCTTTTTGCAGAGAAAAACTGGCATGATTTTACTATAGAGGTTCATGCGCTTAAGAGCGCTGCATTAAGCTGCGGATGTGTGGGGCTGTCAGAAAGAGCTAAGCATATTGAGCTTGCCTGCAAGGCTAATGATATTGACGTGGCATTAAAGGAGACAGAGCCGCTCCTGGCCATGTACAAGGATGTAATAGTCACCGGAAAAGAGTATCTTAAGGATAAGGGCTTTGTGTCGGGAGCCGAGGAAGAAAACGAAAATGTATCCGACGGTGTTGATATCCTGTTACCTGAACTGGCTATGGATAAAATCATTGCTTTGGTCGAGGAAGCCGTGGATGCCTGCGATAATTTTTATGCAGATGTCATTACAAAAAATGTCGATGAACTTTGCGAGTATTCATATAACGGAAACAATCTTCAGCCGATGCTTAAGGAAGTAAAAAATCTGGTTGATGAATTTGCCTATGATGATGTCAAGAATGCATTGAACAGGCTTGTCGAGAATTTGCAGGGAGGGAATGTATGATGAGAAAATTGCTGATTTCCACCGATTGTACATGTGACCTTCCCAATGAAATTATTGAAAAAAACAGAATTGAGCAGCTCTTCTTCTTTGTGTATGTCGGAAATGGTATTTTCCGTGATCGAGATGAAATTACGGCTATGAATGTATTTGAATGTATGCGAGAGGGTAAAAAGGTTACCAGCTCGGCTCCTCCTGTCGAGGATTATGTCGGATACTTCAGAAAGCTTCTTCGCAAGGCGGAGGAGGTCATACACCTGACTATTTCATCGGGCTGCAGTCAATCCTACAGCCATGCCTGTGAGGCCCTTGAGGTTATGGGGGAAGATGGAAAAAGAATCCACCTGATAGATTCGCTGCATCTTTCAACTGGTCTCGGTCATCTTGTAATTAAGTCTGTAGAGGCGGCTAATGCAGGCAAGTCGACAGAGGAGATTGTGGAGGAGATGAACAAGTTAAGACACAGAATTTCATCTTCTTTTATTGCCAAGGATGCGGAGTATTTGGCTATTAACGGTAAGATTGCACCCTGGCAGTCTAAGCTTCTCAAAAGGTTTAAGCTTCATCCGATTCTTGCTATGCGTAACGGTGAGATTACCGTGAAGGGATTTATACGCGGTAATCACGAGAAGGCGCAGATAAAATATGTAAAGCGCGAGCTCAGGGAAGCAGACCGCATTGATAGGGAAACACTGTTTATCACCCATGCGGGAAGTACTGCGAGGGAGCTGGAAAATGTCAAGGCGACTGTTGAAGCCGTGTGCAGATTCCGTTCTATGTACGTTACCAATGCATCAGCTACCGTATCAAGTAACTGCGGACCCGAAACCGTTGGTGTACTGTTTATGACAAAAGAGTAACGTTTAT
>JAKSRU010000067.1 GCA_024403475.1 Lachnospiraceae bacterium
TAATATCGGCAATGACTATGTTCGCAGTGGCTACAGCTACTGCTTTTTCTGTGCCCGCAGGTGCGAGCGCAGAGGAATTTGAAATAGCGGAAACGACAGAAACAACAGAAATAACAGAAACTACAGAAGAAAGCATAGAGACGGAAGAATTTATTGAATCGTGTGAGTCGAATGAGGGCATTACAATCACAGATATCGCTGAATACGCAGAATATCATGAAGCAAATTATGAGATCGGTTGTGATGTGACTGCAGATACGGAGGTTGTTGGAGCTACAGCAGACATTTATACCGTAGAGTATGATGTTACATTCTGTCAGACTGAATGCAGAAATATGCTGACTTTGGTTAATAAATTGCGCACCGGTTCGGATGCATGGTATTGGAACGATGATAATAAGACAAAGACCGAGTGCACAGGGTTGAGTGAACTTACATATGATTATCAACTTGAAAAGGTTGCTATGCAACGAGCAGTAGAAAATGCGATTTACTATAGTCATACCAGACCAAATGGTGGAGTCTGTTGGGATGCATATGGCGACCTCGGGTATTCATGGTGGGGAGTAGGAGAAAATATTGCGGTGGGCTATGCCTCTGCTAACGCAGTATATGTTGGATGGGAAGAGGCTGATAAAAATTATTCAGGGCAGGGCCACCGTAGAAATATGTTAAATGGCAATTTCAATAGGATAGGAATTGCAGGTGTGTATTATAACAATAGATGGTATTGGGCGATGGAACTTGCTACGAGTACATCTCCCATAGTATATACGGAACCCAATAACAGCAAGACGACCGTGTCTGCTCAAATCGCTGATAGTATGATAATTGACATGTCACTGACTTCCTCAGTGCAGATGATATCATTGGAAGAAAGAGAGAATACTGAACTTCCCGGAGTTAATTGTTGGATTAGTACCGGAACATGGAATAGAGGATCGGTAGTCAGACCTTCGATGCAATATACTATCGCAGATACTTCGGTGGCAGAGATACGTGGCGATAAAATATATGCATTAAAGGCAGGCAGCACGCAGTTGACAATTACTGCATTGGGAAAAACGTGTGTGATGGAGGTGACAGTATACAGTTCACAGCCGGCTATTACTACAGATGTTGACGGATACAGATTGGCAGTACTGGATGGTATTGCGGCAGATTTGTATATACAACTTCACAGTACCGCAGATGATGTGGGTTACGCGACACTCGAAGTTTCTACAAAGGCTTCTGATGGTACTAAACTGAATGTAAAGACATATTCCGGTAGCAAGTTTACTAAGATTAGTGAATTATCTTCAGGTCTGATTACTTACCGGGCTGAATATGATGTTTCTATCACCGATATAAGCAGAACTATTAATGTCACCTTGAAATACAAAGGCGATGAAGTATATAACTTTGATTTTTCAGTGGCAGATTATCTGTATACTGTAATAGGTGACAACACTGTATCGCAGGATACAAAAAAGTTGTGTAAAGCACTGCTTAATTATGGAACGGCAGTACAGAAGTATTTTGGAATTGACACAAACAATCTTGCAAACAGCAAGCTGGATGCAGCAAGTAAAACGATCGCTCCGATGGATACACAGACAATTTCTATATATCATAATGGTAACATAGAGGCAGCTGCAGGCTATGAACTGATACAAGAAATCCAAGGAATCGGAACAAGCCTTATCCTTGACAATATAGGTACATTAAAACTTAGATATTATTTCACTCTAGATGAGTCATATGATGGTGATCTAATGGTGTTTGTGGGAAATGATATTGGCTATACTGATTTGGAGTATTGTTGTTATGTGGATGTCCCCGTAAATTTGGGAAAATTGAACAACAGTGAGATTGGATTGTTGGGTTTTTCCGGAGGACAATTTAAAACTAATACGGTTTATTTAAGTGTATACGGATATATGAATGCTGCGTACAGGCAGAGCGATGCTAATGAAAAACTATTGGAATTGTTGGCAGCATTATATGAACTCGATAAATGTTTTGCTAATTGATGATTGATATCAACAAGAATTGTATCAAGTCTTTGCATTTTAAGGATTTCAATATGAATGTGGATACTGATGTAGACACTTGCATTGGTGATGGTACATTGGATAATGAAATGTATATGAAGTTTGGCCAAGAGCAAGGCATTCCGCTTTTTATTGATGCGGACACATATGATGATGTACTGGCGGATGCAAGGAAGTCGTATGAGTATTTGGTAGGGATAGGATAAACAATATTAGTATTATATTGGGAGAAATGACAGATTATTTGAGAGGTGATTATCGTTGTCTGCAATTAACGATAGCTTTTTTGAAGCTTATAAACAATTAGATAAGATATGCCGTGAAGCGTTAGGGTCTGAAGCAGGAGTAAAAGCATACATAGACATTATGTATAACTGTAGTGATGGAAACAGATACATTGCTGATTGGTATTATGTAAGAAATAAGCTCAAAGACTATAAGAAAATTCGGAATTCATATGCACACGACGTTGGAACTACTGAAGGTGATATATGTGTACCGGAGGATGTTGAATGGCTTAATAGCTTTTGTCAAGATATAATGCACGGGATGGATCCTTTGGCTGAATATTACAGGCTCAAAAATGGAGATCAAGTTCATAAAAAGGAGCCGGAGCAGAATACATGGGTAGTACCGCTTGCTGATGAGTGGGTAGAAGAGAATAATAGTAAGCCACCCTTAAACAGAGTTTATGGTAAATGGACCGGATGGTTCCTTGTATGTGTATTACTGATAGTGGCGATATTCCTTATAGTTGTACTTGTCTTACAGTGTATGAAAAAAATAGAATTGAGTTGGCTGTGGAACTGATTATGACTCCGCAGTCTTTTTTATGAAATATTGGTCCCCGAGCGAGCGACCGTAAAGGGAATCTATTGTTATATGATGTGTATGTAAATAAGTTTTTGGAAAGAGAGGTAACTGCTATGTCAAGAACAATAAAAGTAACCGGTAAAGGAAAACTTACTGTTAAGCCTGATACAATCAGACTTATAATTAATATGTCAAAAGTTGAAAGCAGCTATGAGAATGCTATTAAGGAATCTGCTGACAAAAAGACTGAACTTAATAGTGAATTGAACCGGCTTGGATTTCGAAATGACGCATTGAAAACATTGAATTTCAATGTAAATACAGAGTATGAACAGTATCAGGATGAGGATAACAGTTGGAAATCACGATTGGTCGGTTACAGATATACACACAGAATGAAGCTTGAATTTCCTGCTGATAACAGTATGTTGGGCAGACTGCTTAATATCTTGGCACGCTGCACAGGTGAACCGGAGTTTTCTATTCATTATACTATTGCTGATCCTGAATCGGCGAAAAATGAATTGCTGACCAAGGCTGTCGAGGATTCAAGGATTAAGGCTGATGTGTTGAGCAAAGCGGCTGGTGTCACGCTTAAGAATATTCTTTCCATTGATTATTCATGGGGCGAGCTGGAATTTGTCAGCAGACCGTTAGAAGGTATGAGAATGCTTAAATGCAATGTGATGGATGAAGGATGTGACGGAGCCGGAATTGATATAGATATTGAGGCAGATGATATAAATGTAACAGATACCGTCACTGTAATATGGGAGATTGCATAATAAAGAATTACTATAAAAACGTTCGCTTAACGGATAGGAGAGGATTTAGATATGAGTTCATATTTCAATCAAGCCTTATCCAATTTTACAGATGATGTTGCGTTCGGAGGAGCTGTACGTGTTTTGGCAGACCGCGGATTCACCGTTGCTGAGATAAAAGCGCGCTTGGATTATCCGGTTTCTGAGACTAAGATAGCGGAAATGGTATGGAAGCATTATTTAGATACAGGTGTGATTAAGCATGAACCACCGGCTATCGAAGATAAGCCTGTAAAGGTCACGTATGAACTTGAATATGATAGCTATGGTAAGCCAAGCTATCGAAGAGTTGTGAAGCCTGCAGAGAATCTCGATAATAGGGACTACGGCAGCGATTATATTGCCTGTGATTTTGGTAAGCAGTTATATCAAGATAAGGTAGGATTTATCAATAGGTTGCAAGCCCTTCAAAGTCGTGACAGAGATTATATATTAGGGTTGCCATGGCCTGTTCAGAGGGTATATCATATCGCTAATGAGAGAATGCAGCGCATCGCTAAAATATGGATTGACAATGATACAAAAGGATAGCGAAGCGAGTTGATTCATTATTGGGAGAGTTAATATGGAACACATTTCGAGAGACAAGGCTTATGAGCTTTTGAAAAAATACAACAAGGATCCTTTTCACATTCAGCATGCGTTTACTGTTGAAGCAGTGATGAAATGGTATGCAATCGAGCTGGGTTATGCAGAGGATGCAGAATACTGGGGAATTGTTGGCCTCCTGCATGATATTGATTTTGAAATTTATCCTGAGGAGCATTGCCTGAAAGCGCCTGAACTTCTTCGTGAAGGTGGCGTGGGAGAGGACATCATACATGCTGTATGCTCACACGGATATGGAATCACTGTGGGTTGTGGAGCTACCATCGATGTAGAGCCTGTTCACGAGATGGAAAAGGTTCTTTTTGCGGCAGATGAACTCACAGGACTTATTTGGTCAGCATCGCTTATGAGACCTTCTAAAAGTACCAAGGACATGGAGCTTAAGTCACTCAAGAAAAAGTATAAATCTACGGGCTTTGCGGCAGGCTGTTCTCGTGAGATAATAGGTAGAGGAGCACAGCAGCTCGGCTGGGAGTTGGATGAGTTGCTTGACAAGACTCTTAAAGCTATGGCTGCATCAGAGGATGCAATCAATGCACAGATGGCAGCAGAAAAGCTTAATTAATTTTGTGATATAGGAGAGAAGTACTATGGCAGAGACAACATACACAAGAGAGCAGATAAATGATTTCGCAAATCGTATGATTACATTCCAGCATATGATAGAGGATGAGCACTTAAAGCATATTTTCAAGGTGGTAAGTGTAGAGGATTATAGCTTACTTAAGCGTATATACGGACATGTTGCGGCTGAAAATCTTGCAGATCCTATCTATGTTAAGGATTTGGGACAGTATCTGAATGTAAAGTCAGACCGTGTAGCAAGAATCATTCAGCATCTTGCCGATAACGGATATCTTTATTGGGAACTGGGAGAGACCGGTACACATATTCGTTTGTCTGAAATCGGCTTGGCGAGAATTAAAGAGCAGCAGGAAATTATTGATGATTTTTACTATCAGGTAATTACAAAGATGGGACCTGATAAGTTTAAGGCATTGCTTGATGGTATGAATGAGTTTACCGATTTGGTAAAAAAAGAAGCAGATAATATGTAAATTGAATTGATATTTAGGGAGTTGACGGATTGGGCCAGCTCCCTTTTTTAAGATTTTGGGTCGTTGAAAGGATAAATATGTGGACTATTACTTCAATAGAAGAGGCTGATTTTGGTTGTGAGGAACGTATGCCAGGAGAACCGTTGATGGTGCTTGTAACCATCGAAAATGATTTTGGAAGAGAAGTCACTTTTGAATGCGCAGACAATTGGTTGATTGCACAGGATTTGGATGAGGGGGATGAGTGGCCGGAAGATATCGATGAATTGGAAAATACCGATAGAATTCCTGACAAGATGAATCAGTGGATGGATGATTATTACAAAGCTGTCGAAGAGATGGATGAAGATTAGTTAATTTTTAGGTGATTGATTCAGAAGAAATTGGTTCAAAGAATTTGTGATATATAAGGAGGTTGTTATGAGTATTCGCGCTAAGAAACATTTTATGGCTGTTATTGCAATAGTGATATCTGTTTTTATGCTTTGCGGATGTACTGTTACGGCTCCTCAGCAAACAGAGAATAGGAAAAAAGTGGAAGACTTTTGGGATACAGGTATGCCTAAATGGTTCTGGCATTGCGGAACGGATGACATAATTTATCCCGATGAAAATGGCATGTACGAATTTGAGGGGGAAAAATGGAGACTTCGTAAAAATGACAATGGTACATATACCAGTGTTCAGGAGTATAGCAATGGAGTACCTATGTATATAGAGGCTCCTAATGGAGACAATGTGCCTGTAAACGAAGACGGAACTTTCAGATTGCCGGGAATGGGTTATGATTACAACTTTTATTTTGACAGGAACGGCGAACTTCAGGTAAATACATATATTAACGGTCCGAGCTTAAACCGGTATGAGGAAGAAAAAGAAGCAAGAGCCAAGAGCCTTGAATTGATTGAAGCGATAGAATTTTTGGGAATAAAAGTTGACGAGTTGACTTATGACTTGGTATTGCAGGCGGTTCAGTCGCATACTGAATGGGACAGCATTATAAATGAGTCGGAAGTTGAGCGGTTTTTAGGAACATATGAATATAACAATATCAAAGATGATTTGGGAATTAGAACCTGCCATATTGATGCTATAATTGAGACAAAAATAGAAGAAGACACTACATGTACACATAGTATTAATATATGTATGGCAGAAGGCAAAGGAAAGGGTGATATATATTTTGAAGCAACGGAGCGTTATGAATACGAGTCGGATGTAATATATGACGTTGAAGAAAAATGTTCGATAAAGTATTCGCATCTTTCTCCGCGAGTATTGGAAGGC
This sequence comes from Lachnospiraceae bacterium, assembly GCA_024403475.1. GTDB lineage: Bacteria > Bacillota > Clostridia > Lachnospirales > Lachnospiraceae > AC2028. Next base: position 6,628 of record JAKSRU010000067.1, read on the forward strand.
AGTCTTATGCCGGAGGAAATAGATTTGAGTTGGTTTAAGAAAGAGGATTCGGAATTCTTCCATGTCAGAGATGATTTCCCTATGGATTTTCCTTTGGAAGACGGAATATATTATCGAGATGAAGAGTATTGTTATTGGGTAGTTTGTAACACAGAGTATGAGGCAAATGTGGGGCAATATATTTGGTTGGAGTGGAATTGGGATAAACAGCTATACGAGAGCAAGACGCAATGGTGATGTGTTTAGAAGAGTGATTGTAAATTGATAATTGCATTTGGCTATATACATATCGGGAGGAATTTATTTGAGCGATAAATATAAAATTGCGTACGCATATCTTGATGGTATACGTAATATTAATGAATCAGATGCTAAACGTTTGACTCATATTAATATAGCGTTTGGTCTGATTGATGGAAACGGCAAGCTTTCAACAGACGGACTTCGTCATTTGGAGATGATTGAGCATATCAGAGAATGGAATCCTGCGATAAAGATTGTTCTTTCAGTGGGAGGATGGGGTGCAGATGGTTTTTCTCAGCTTTCTCGCACTGAAGCGGGACGAAAGGCTTTTGCACAAAGCTGTGCCGAATATGTGGAGAAACAGTCACTGGATGGGATAGATATAGATTGGGAGTATCCTTGTATTGATTGGGGTGGAATTGCTTGTGATCCTTCCGATAAAGAAAATTACACCTTGCTGTTGCAGGAACTTAAGCGCGTGCTTGGAAAAGATAAAATATTGTCTGTTGCTGTAGGTGCGGGAGAGTATTTTCTGGCAGCTACCGATATGGCGGCTGTGGCTGAAGTGTGCGACTATGTACAGTTGATGACTTATGATATGAGGGCGGAAGGTTGCTATGTTGCCGGACACCATACGGGGTTATATGCGTCTGAGGGTGACAATGAAGGACGCAGTACACACGACAATGTGCAACGATTCATTAAGGCGGGAGTTCCTCGTGAGAAGCTTATTATAGGAGCAGCATTCTATTCACGAATCTGGAGAGGTGTTGAGACAGGTGAAGGTATTCATGCGTGTCATGGTTTGATGATGCCTTCTAAAGGTGAGGGAGTATATGGTTTTTCATATACTCAGCTTGTTAATGAGTTTATCGATAAAAACGGGTTTATTCGATACAGAGACGATACGGCTAAGGCTCCGTATTTATTCAATGGCACGGATTTTATCAGCTATGATGATACCGAATCCATTGCGCAAAAGTGCAGATACATTATGGAGAACGGACTGAAGGGTATAATGTATTGGGAGCATGGCTGTGACGTAACTCACGAATTGATTAATAGTATTGAATTTTGACTTAAAATCTGTAGCTCAGGGAGTATAAATGGGAAACGACAGTGGAACATGGATTATGTACGGAGTGGAGTGGGAGGATCCCGAATGTATTCATTCTGTAGATGAAGCAATTGAATATATTAACAAGGTTGGCTTTCTGCCGCTATTCAAAAATGAGATACCCGGCTTTTCTTTGGAGGAGCGCACGGTGCCGCATTTTTGGTGGTCGGGAGATGAAGAACATGATCCTTGGGTGTGGAGAGAGATTATTGCGCGAAGCGGAAAGCTTGCTTATGGCAAATTCTTTGATAAAAAAGCAGGATTCATATCACCGGAATGGTTGCCGATATTTGCCAATTATCGTAGGGATGGATATGATTTTGATGCACTCTATGAGGATGGCAAGGCTCCGATGAAGCACAAAAAGATTATGGATAATTTTCTTGATGACAATGAAGATGCGGTTATTATGTCTAATGAGTTGAAGCAGTCAGCCGGATTCGGTAAGGAAGGTGAGAAGGGCTTTGACGGAGCTATAACAAATCTGATGATGCAGCTTTATTTGTGCAACTGCGATTTCAGAAGACGCAGAAATAAGAAGGGAGAGGAGTATGGCTGGAATGTTGCAGCATATTCTACTCCTGAGCATTTGTGGGGCTACAAGAACGTTACAGCGTGCTACAGAGAGAAGCCTTCAGAGTCGTGGCAAAAGATAGTGCAGCATATGAATGATATATATCCGATAGCTACTCAGGTTCAGATAAAAAAAGTGCTGAAATGATGTTTGACTGATGGTCAAATAGGTCAAAAAACATGGAAATCCATGATGGAAATCCATGCAAATTGAGAGTAAATAAACATCCTTAAAACTTTGTAAACTGTGTATATAGAAAAGAGAAAACACAGTAAATATAAAGGTTTGGAGGATGAAAAATGAGCGGATATAATACAGCAAACGGATATATGGGAAAGACCGAAAATGGTTATATGCTTTTTTCCAGTGAGGCAGATTACATTGAGTATATGGAAGCCTAAAGCATATCTAATTTGAATTTTATACTGACGGTATAATTTACATCTTTAAATATCCGTGTTATTATTTGACATATTAATTTACATTTCATTCATTGAAATGTGAGCGTACTATGCAGTGTATCCCTCGTGGATGACAGAAATAGTGCGGCGCGAATAATTTATTTTCACGCTATAAATCTTGCAGGTAAGAAGCACTGCGGAAAGGAAAAGAAATGATTACAGCTTTGAGACTTAGAAAACTTAATAATGAACATAAGAATGCAATCGTTGTAAGAGAAGACGAGGGCCTTTATTGCGTTCGAGAATTTTATACCGAACTAAGCAGAGCTGTTGGTTATAGAAGATTGGAGGATTATCGAAGATATTAATCGATGATTCATTTATCTTCATATAGATTATTTCACCGCTTATCTTAGTTTGGGATAAGCGGTTTTTTATTTACTATTTTGAGTGTGTTTAGTGCCGAGGGGGCACTTGAGGAGGATTTATATGTTTACTATACCTACTATTGATATGATGGCAACAGGAAAAAATATTACTGATTTGCGTAAGAAGGCCGGATTGTCTGTTAAAGACATCCAGGATATATTTGGATTTGCGACACCGCAAGCCATTTACAAGTGGCAGCACGGAACAGCTATTCCAACCATTGATAATCTGATTATTTTGGCTAGCGTACTCGATGTTACAATAGATGATCTGATAGTTGTTTCTTCATCTATGAGTCAGTCAATCAGTGCATAAAGGCAGTCGGTAAGTCAAGGAAATATATTCATTTTATGCATAGAAAAAATAATAAGAATTTTGTGTAATATACCGCGAGTGAAAATGCTTCATTCGCGGTATATTGTTATTTATAGATATAATTTGTGTGCTATACACTTTTTTAAAATAATACAAGAAATTCAGACAGTTGATAACTGGTGGAGGATAGTGTGGAACATATTAATATTGATGAAAAATGGACTCATAGAAGAGGCTTCCTTGATAATATTGGAATGCTTGAATCTGATCCCGGAGTAGTGGTGGATTTACCTCATGATGCAATGATTGGAACAGAGGTTTCGCCGGATGCACCTGCAGCGCATGATTCCGGATATTTTAATGGTGACTGCGGCAATTATACCAAGTACATTTTTATACCCAAGGATTGGAAGAATGATAGTATCGGACTTCAGTTTGATGGTGTAATGATGCACACCTGTGTTGAGATAAACGGATGTAAAGTTGCGGAGCATCATTACGGATATTCATCCTTCTATGTGGATATCACCAATTATGTTACCTGGGGAGAGGAGAATCGTGTAACAGTTCATTACAATACCGGTATTCAGGCAAGCTCTCGATGGTACACCGGTTCGGGAATATACAGAAGCATTAATTTGTGTCATGGTCCCAAAGTGCATATTGCCAACGATGGTATTTATGTATATACCAAGGAAGTTGACGGCGACACTGCATTTATTGAGGCGCAGATTGATGTATGTAATGATACTTTGCAGAATCGACTTGTTGAAGTTGAAATCCATCTGTATAAGGAGGATAACAAGTCAAGGGATATGAGTGGAGAAGGTGTTTACAGTACACCGGTTGCATCTGCAAAAAGAGTAATTCAGGTCAATCCCTCTTCAAAAGAAACGGCAAGACAAGTAATTATTCTGAAAAATCCGCAGCTCTGGGATGTGGAGAATCCTAATTTGTACAGGGCAGTAGCTGTAGTAAATGATATCGGTGAGTATCGCACACATTTGATAAAAGATGAAAACATTGCTGAAGAAGCAGCGATAAGACGTTCAGATGCAGATGTTGCATTGTTTGGTGTGCGTACTATTACCGTTGATGCAATCAGAGGACTTCGGATTAATGGTAAGTCGGTTAAGCTTAAGGGCGGCTGTTTGCACCATGATAATGGCCTAATAGGAGCTGCGTCATTGTATGAGAGTGAAGCTCGTAAGATAAGAAAGCTTAAAGAGGTTGGCTTTAATGCAATTCGTACCACACATAATCCGCCTTCGGCAGCATTAATCGAAGCCTGCGACAGATTAGGCATGTATGTGTTTGATGAAGCCTTTGATGCGTGGGGAATAGCCAAGAGAGTCGGAGACTATAGTAACTATTTTGAATATGAGTGGGAAAATGATCTGACTGCTTTTGTGAGAAGAGATCGAGTACACCCTTCTGTTATTATGTGGTCAATAGGTAATGAGATTCCTGAACGAGGCGGCCTCAACAATGGTTATACCGTTGCTACCAAATTGGCGGAGAAGATGAGAGAACTTGATCCGACAAGACCAATTAGTAATGGAATATGCTCATACTGGGGCGGATTGGATGATTATTTGGCCAAAAACCAGAATCATGCTCAGAATTCCAATGATGATGTTAATACGGATGCCTGGGAGCGTAGAAGTGAGCCGTTTACAAACGGACTTGATGTAGTTGGTTACAACTATTTGGAGGAGAATTACCATCATGATCACGAGTTATATCCGGAAAGAGTTATGCTCGGTTCTGAAAACTTCCCTCAGGAGATAGGATACAGATGGCCTGAGGTAGAGGCACATTCATATATAATCGGGGACTTCACATGGACAGCCTGGGACTATATAGGTGAGGCCGGAATTGGTAAGGCATTTTATTTTGCTAAGGATGATCCGATGGCGCAAAAGAAGCCTTGGGAGCTTATGCCACCTGTTACTACCGTATATCCTTGGCGTACTGCCAATGATGCCGATTATGACATCACCGGTCGCATACTTCCGCAGGGTGAGTACAGAAGCATTGTTTGGGGTAGTGAGGAAACTCATCTGTATTCAATGCATCCGGATACCTATGGTAAGGTTGAGGTGATGATAATGTGGGGCTTCCCCGCAGTGACAAAGAGTTGGAACTATGCAGGTTATGAGAATAAACCAATCGAGCTTGTGGTATTTTCAAGCGCAGATGAGGTAGAACTTAAAATCAACGGAAGTGTAATAGAACGTAAGGCAGTAAACAAGGTGCATCTTGAGGGCAATAATCAGCCTATGGTGAACTCTGTCAAGTTCAATACTGTATATACGCCCGGAACGGTAGAAGCTGTAAGCTACAAGGATGGCAAGGTTGTAAGCAGTGCGAAGCTTGAAACAACAGGAAGTCCGGTGAGATTTGTATTGAAACCTGAAAAAACAGAGCTCAAGGCAGACGGACACGATGTTGCATATGTTGGTATTGATGTAGTTGATGCAGAGGGCAGGGTTGTGCCTGATGCGGCAATTGATATCATTGCTGAATTGAGCGGAAACGGATATCTTGCAGGCTTTGGAACCGGTAATCCCGTGACCGATGAAAATTATACAGCTAATACAACAACTACTTATCGCGGACATGCAATGGCAGTTGTCAGATCCGGCTATGATTTGGGAAAAATAGAGATAAGCATAGCAAGCAAATCCTTGGCAATTCAAACACAAAGTGCAGTAATTTCGATTAGATAAATTTATTTGTGGCATAGTAATGTTGACTAAAAATAAGTATTACGAATATTGGTATTAATTAAGGGGATAATATGAAACTTACAAACGAAGAATTAAAAAA
>JAKSRU010000068.1 GCA_024403475.1 Lachnospiraceae bacterium
AAACTCCTAAAAGTTATAAAGAAACGCCGGCAATATCTCTGATAACCTCGCCGGCAAGGACCATCCCGGCCACAGCCGGAACAAAGGCTGTGCTGCCCGGGATGTCTCTTTTTCTCGGACCCTCCTGCACAGGATTATCACGTCTGCTGGTGGGTACAATAGGCTTCTCATCAGAAAATACAACCTTAAGCTTTTTCACACCACGCTTTTTGAGTTCTCTTCTCATTGTTTTAGCCAAGGGACAAACATCTGTCTTGTAAATATCAGCCACTTTAAATCTTGAAGGATCAAGCTTATTACCTGCGCCCATTGCACTTATTACAGGTGTGCCCGCAGCCTGTGCCCTCATGATAATCTCTATTTTACCCGTGACCGTATCAATGCAGTCCACTACATAATCATACTGCTCAAAGTGAAAAGTGTCGGCATTCTCCGGCAAAAAGAAGCAGGCACGAGCGTTTACTTTGGCATCAGGATTGATGTCCAAAAGTCTGTCACGCATCACATCAACTTTAAGTCTTCCCACAGTGGAATGAGTTGCTATAATCTGTCTGTTGATATTGCTTACGCTTACAGTATCATTATCTACAATATCTATTTCTCCGACACCGCTTCTGACAAGTGCCTCGCAGACATGGCCTCCGACGCCTCCGACACCAAACACAATTACCCTTGCATTCTGCAATCTTTCTATTGCTTCCTCTCCAAGGAGGAGATTTGTTCTTTCAAACTGCTCTTTCATATCATTTGCCCTTCATTACAATAGCCACGCATTGCCTTACCATACATACGCACGTTCCTTATCTATAGTGATTTGATAAAACATCATAATTTATAATTAGTAATTAATAATTAATAGCTATTATAAAATAATATCTATAAATGTTGTATAAAAAAATATATATCAAATATTTTTCAGACAAAAAAAATCCATCCCATTGGGATGGATTCCTTTTGTCTGATGCGGAAGAAGGGACTTGAACCCTCACGGCCTTGCGGTCACAAGATCCTTAGTCTTGCTCGTCTACCAATTCCGACACTTCCGCGCGCAACAGTGATATATTATCATCATGTAATATGTTTGTCAACAACTAAATAATATATTTTTATGCAATGTTGTTTTGGACGATTTTGCTGCAATGTAATGCATATTCTTACGCGAGCACTCCAAGTGACTCAACAAGTCCTTTTAACCAAAGTACAAAGAACAGGAATATCTCAGCCCAGGATACGATTGCCGTAGGCTCCAGGGATTTATTCTTTCTCAAGGTCTCCCACATTTTCCAAATAATGCATACAAGACCAAGTCTGATAATATACAATACCAGATTAGTAAGATTAGCAAACGGCAAAGACACAAAGGCCAAAACAACACAGGCAATCAGCACTCCCGTGTACCAGGTAAAGTAAGTCTTTTTAATCTTACTTTTGTTCATACGTATCGCCATAACCAGCAAAATAATAAACGGAATCATCAACTGAATAATTCTCGATAAGTCCGGATACCACAAAGCAATTGCTGCCGGCCATTTTCCCTTGGCCACATCCTCTCTAAGTTCAAATGCAATCTTAAAATCCATAATTCGCTTCATATACGAATATGTAATGGTCGGCACAAACGCCATATACAAAATATGAAGACGGCCAAGCTGAGAGAAGCTTCTTCCATCAATAAGGAAAAATACTGTAAATGTAACCAGCTCACATAAAAATGCACCATACAAAGAATACAGAATATCGTACTGGTTATTATATCTTCCGTACTGGAGCGCACGCAGTGTGATACCTGCTATCACCAACAGACAGAAAAACGGAATTCTTACCTTTTCAAGTTTTTTATAAATATCCCAGTTTAAGAAGGAGGGTAAAGAAAATTTCATCAGCTTACACCTCCAAATGTTTCAAGCATATTCATGAGTGCATAAATAAACGCACATCCTGCCACAAGATAAATCCATACTCTGTGCTTGGGATACTCTCTCTTAAGTGTTCCCAACAAGCTGCAGAACAAAACTATAGACAAAATCATGCAACAAATCTGAATACCGTTTTCAGACACTCCCGGCAACCAACCGATAACAAAACGCATAACTACACTGAAGCCCAGTGCAACTATCAAAAGCATCTGATCGAATCTCAGGAATCCGCCGCTTCGTAACATAATCGCAAGCAAAAGAAGCGCCAATACTACGCCCGGGAAAATACTAAACGAAATAAAGACTCCGCTAATTAATGAGCCTTCCTTAAAATTACCGCTTGCCGCAAGATACAGTACTACACCGAGTATACTTGTAACCACAGAAACCAATAACCACTTGGGACTTCTGTGCTTCATCAGCTTAGTACAGATAAGAATGGCTATTACCGCAATAAAGGCTGCAACAATACCGTAAGAAGCATTTGCCCAACCGGTCAAAAATGCTTCCACGCAAGCCACAACCTGAAGCCATGCGGGAATCTCGTATTTTCCTCTGTTCAATTCCTTGATTACAACTATCAAAAAGATAAGGAACGGAATAGCCGGATATACAAAGTTCACTATTCCAAACTGCCACATATAACTGTACTGCCAGTCTGCATTTAATGAAACCAGCATAAAAAACGGCAATGCAAAGAACACAAAATCTCTCTTGGAATTTTTGACAGAAATACTGATAAGAAAAGCTATGAGAAGCATCACTAATGTATTGAGTACATCCGCAAAACCTTCTCCCAGCAACAGCACAAATTGAAGAACCGAAACTGAAAGTACACTACCGCCCTTGCCTCCAAGCACTGACGAAATCCCTGCAAAAATGTCTCCGATACCCGCAAGCTCTTTTCCGGTCTTGAGATTGACCATATAGTCTATATCTTCCAGCAAAAATGCAAAACGACGCTGTAAATAAAACACTAATAGGGTCTGCAGAATAACTGCCAGACCCAATACAATGTTCTTTATAATCGTTTGTTTACTACCGGATTTCATACTACTCAATATGGTTCCTATTTCCGCTCTCGGACAATCTCATCATAGCACGAGCCAAAGATGCCCTTGAGATATTATACTCATAAATGCTCTGGTCCTGCTTGAGCTGTTCCTTAGCACGTTCAAGTGCATTTTCAGCTCTTACACGGTCAATATCCTCCGGCCACTCTGCCGAATCCACCAGCATAGTAACCAGATTGTTCTGTACATTTACAAGTCCCAGCCCTACAACTGCTCTCTTCCAAGGAGTATTGTCCTCAACCATAAGCTGAATTACTCCCTCCTGAGTAGCAAATACCATATTTTCATGGTGTGCCATTATCTGCAAGCTTCCGTCCATTGCCGGAATGATAATTGACACTGCCTTTCCCTCATAAAAGCATTTATCGGCTGCTAAAATTTTTAAGTCAAAAGAATCACTCATTTTATATTATATATCACTCTGTCAAGTTAGCGGCTCATCAAGGCGTCATCCTATCGAAGCATTTCTGCCTTCTTGATAACGTCCTCAATTGTACCTACATTAAAGAATGCTGCCTCGGGATACTGGTCCATTTCACCGCTCAAAATTGCCTTAAAGCCTCTTACAGTCTCTCTTACAGGAACATATACACCGCTGATACCGGTAAAGTTCTCTGCAACATGGAAGGGTTGTGAAAGGAATCTTTGAATCTTTCTTGCTCGATAAACTGTGACCTTGTCCTCCTCGGACAATTCATCCATACCGAGAATTGCAATAATATCCTGAAGCTCTTTGTAATTCTGAAGAGTTTCCTGTACCTGTCTGGCTACATTGTAGTGCTCTTCGCCGACCACATCGGGCTCAAGTATTCTTGAGGTTGACTCAAGCGGGTCTACCGCAGGATAAATACCCTGCTCAACTATCTTTCTTGATAATACTGTGGTCGCATCGAGATGTGCAAAGGTTGTAGCAGGCGCCGGGTCCGTAAGGTCATCAGCAGGTACATATACTGCCTGAACCGAAGTTACCGAGCCGCGTCTTGTTGACGCGATTCTCTCCTGCAGTTCACCAAGCTCGGTAGCCAAGGTGGGCTGATAGCCTACCGCCGAAGGCATTCGTCCGAGTAACGCAGATACCTCTGATCCTGCCTGTACGAATCTGAAAATATTATCTATGAAAAGGAGCACATCCTTTCCCATTCTGTCTCTGAAATATTCAGCCATGGTAAGTCCGGTTTCAGCAACTCTCATTCTTGCTCCCGGAGGCTCGTTCATCTGTCCGAAAACAAGTGCAGTCTTTGCCAAAACGCCTGATTCCTTCATCTCAGTCCAGAGGTCGTTACCCTCTCTTGAACGCTCTCCTACACCGGTAAAAATAGAATATCCGCCATGCTCTGTAGCAATATTGGTAATAAGCTCCTGAATAAGTACGGTCTTTCCTACTCCTGCACCACCAAACAAGCCTACCTTACCACCTTTTGAATAAGGAGCCAGCAAATCGATAACCTTAATTCCTGTCTCAAGCATTTCCGACACAGGGCTCTGATTTTCAAAAGACGGAGGATTTCTGTGAATAACCCATTTCTTACCATTAGGCTGTTCGCCATCGTCTATGGATTCTCCCAAAACATTGAAAAGTCTTCCGAGAGTCTGCTCTCCGACCGGAACCTTAATTCCGTCTCCGGTAGCATAAACCTCCATATCCTTGGCAAGACCTTCGCTGGGGCCAAGCATAATACAACGTACCACGCCGTCACCAAGCTGCTGTGCCACTTCCATAACAAGTCTTTTTCCCTCGAGAGTAATCTCCAAGGCATCCTTGAGATAAGGAAGACAATCCTCATCAAATTCTACGTCAACGACAGGGCCCATTATCTGAACGATTCTGCCATGTCCTACGTTTCCGATACTCGAAACATTTTTTACACTGCTCACGTTCTGCCTGCCTCCTTCTTTTTCTTCTTCTTTTTCTGCGCCTTGGCACCTGCTATAACCTCAGTAATCTCCTGAGTAATCATTGCCTGACGCACACGATTGTATTCAATAGACAATTCATGAATCATTGCCTGTGCATTTTTATTAGCTGCGTCCATCGCCAGCATTCTGTCATTCTGCTCACTGCAATATGCTTCTACCAGCGCGCTGTAAATCTGTCCCACAACCATATCAGGAACCACATGATTGAGAACGGCTTCCGCTGAAGGGACAAAATTTATTTCCTCCGGAGCCTGAACAAGCTCTCCCGGCTCAACATCCTTGGTCTCACGTGCAAGAGGTAATAATCTCTTCCATTTAGCCTCACTGGTCATACTGTTATGAATCTCGGTATATACAATGTAAGCCTCATCCAGCTCACCTTGTAAAAACTGATTGATTATCAGTTCTCCGATAACACGTGCTCTGTGAATAGAGGGATTCTGAGCCGTATACTTAAACTGACCCTCCATCGGAGCCTTCTGACCGGCAAAGGCCTGACGACCTACCTCACCGATAACATAAAGCTTTGAGTTTACTTCCTCTCGCATAAGCATATCCACAATTCTCAACACATTGTGATTATATGCTCCGGCCATTCCTTTATCTGCTGTAATAACAATAATTGCTCTGGTGCGCTCCTTACCTTTTTTCATAGGGCGCTCATCCAGATATTGATTGTCCAGCTCGGGTGTGCTTTCGATAATTCGATCGTACATCAGCTGCAGTTCACTAAAGTAAGGGCTGTTGCCTTCCTGCGATCTCTTGGCTTTACGCATCTTAGTCGAGGAAATCATATACATGGCATTTGTAATTTTCATGGTATCCCGGATACTTTTCATACGTCCGGAAATCTCACGCATATTAGCCAAAATTATGCCTCCAAATACTTAACCTTAAATTCCTCTGAAGCATCAATAATAAGCCTTCTAAGCTCCTCATCCAATATCTTGGTTGAAAGCAGGGTTCTGATGATTTCACTATGCTCCTCATTGATATAAGCAATAAGCTTCATCTGGAAATCCTTGACCTGACTCTCCTGGAGCTCCTCCATAACTCTTCCGTTGGCAGCCACAAGAGTAATTACCTGCTCCGGCATACTCAAAGGATTACCAAGAGGCTGCTTAAGCAACGCCATAAGAATATGTCCGTGCTTGAGCTGAGCCTTTGTAGAAGGATCAAGGTCTGAAGAAAACTGAGTAAATACTTCCATCTCTCTAAACTGTGCCAGATCAATACGTATACTTCCCGCAGCTTTTTTCATAGCCTTGGTCTGAGCCGCACCACCTACACGTGATACTGAAAGACCGACATTTACCGCAGGTCTTACACCCAGGAAGAAAAGTTCACTCTCAAGATAAATCTGTCCGTCTGTAATCGAAATTACATTGGTAGGTATATATGCCGATACGTCACCGGCCTGTGTTTCAATAATAGGCAATGCAGTAATAGAACCGCCACCAAGCTCATCAGAAAGTCTCGCACTTCTCTCAAGGAGTCTTGAATGAAGATAGAAAACATCTCCGGGATATGCTTCACGTCCGGGGGATCTTTCAAGCAAAAGAGACAATGCTCTGTATGCTACAGCATGCTTCGACAAATCATCATAAACAATGAGCACATCCTTGCCCATATGCATAAAGTGCTCAGCCATTGCGGTACCTGCATAGGGAGCAATGTACTGCATGGGAGCCGGCTCTGAAGCCGAAGCATTTACGATAACGGTGTACTCAAGCGCACCATTATTTTTTAAGGTATTAACCAGCTTGGCTACTGTGGAAGCCTTCTGTCCGATAGCAACATACACACAGATAACATCCTTGCCCTTCTGGTTTAGAATTGTATCCATAGCGATTGAGGTTTTACCGGTCTGTCTGTCTCCGATAATAAGCTCACGCTGGCCTCTTCCGATAGGGAACATCGAATCAATGGCAAGAATACCGGTCTCCATAGGTACGCTTACCGATTTTCTCTCTACTATCGAAGGAGCGGGATTCTCTATGGGACGATAATCGTCCTCCTGAATTCTGCCGCGTCCGTCAATAGGCTCGCCAAGTGCATTGATTACTCTTCCGAGGAACTCGTCACCGACAGGAATACCTGCACGCATTACAGTACGCGCTACACGGCTTCCTACCCTTACCTCACGGTCCGAGCCAAAGAGAATTACAGCGATTTCATCAGTTCTGACATCCTGCACCATTCCCTTAATTCCGCACTCAAAAAGCAAAATCTCACCATAGGCAGCATGCGGAAGACCCACTACCGTAGCAATACCATCTCCTACATAACTTACATTACCTACATGGCGATGTCTTGCAGTCAATTCGAACTCCTCAACGGTAGTTCTCAATATCGAAATCACATCCTGATCATAGGAAAGATTCTTTTTTATTCCGGCAAGACGCTCTGTGAACTGTCTGGTACGTCCGGCAGTACTCCAGTTGTAAGCCTCATTACCGCATGTCAAAATAAATCCGCCGCCGAGAGACTTATCCTGAACAGTCTCAAAGGTAATCATCTCCTCGGGCAGATCTTCATTTACATATTTTTTATATACGAATTCTTTAATCTTCTCCAGCTGCTCTGCAGAGGGCTCTGTAACATACCGAAGAACGCATTCAAAATATTTCTTTTTCCTGCTCATATTTCATCATTCCCCGTGTTTATCAATCTCCGCACTTAGAAATAAAGTCATCAAACAGCTTTCTGTCAAGCTCAGGATCTTCCTTGGTTGAAGCAATCTTTGCAGCTGCCTCGGCAACGATATCAGCAATTTCCTCCTTAGCCTGCTTAAGAGAATTTCTCTTGTCTGCTTCTGCATCTCTGCGCGCACCGGCTAAAATCTCATTTGCCTCATCCTTAGCATCAGCCAGGATTTTTTCATATTCCTTACCTGCCTGAGTACGGCTCTCCTTAAGGATAGATGCCTTCTCATCAGCAACCTGCTTCATATTTTCCTCATACTCAGCCTTAATTGCATCTGCTTCAGACTTTGCAGCCTCTGCATCAGCGTACTGCTTTTCTATTTCCTCGCGACGCTTTGCAATGATTTTTTTCACAGGCTTAAAAAGGAATCTCCATATTACAAAAAACAAAAGAAAAAGATTTATTACTGTGAATAATAAATTGATATCAAATTTAAGCATATCTGTTCTTCTCCAAATAAACTCTCTGCAGTGAATTACTTAAGCATAAGGATAATAAGAATACCGATAACGAAACCGTAAATAGCGGTTGCCTCTGCAAGTGCACCACCAAGAAGAAGCATAGTCATAATCTTGCTGTTTGCTTCGGGCTGACGAGCGGTAGCTTCTGCTGCCTTACCTGTTGCGATACCAATACCAAGGCCTGCTCCGATACAAGCCAATGCTGCGATTCCTGCTCCAATTGCTGTCATTTTATTTTCCTCCGTTTATATGCCGTATATGGCATTTATCATTTGATTAATCTATTAATAAAGGTTAGTGTTATTCGATTGCTTCCTTGATATACAGCGATGTAAGGAATACAAATACGTACGCCTGAAGCAAACCATCGAATAAGTCAAAATAGAGACTGAATACCGCCGGTATTCCGACAGGTACTACGCTCTTAAGCAGCTCCATGATTACAAATGCTCCGAGTACGTTACCAAACAGTCGCATGCACAATGAAAGCGGCTTAATAACCAGCTCCAAAATATTAATTGGCGTTACCACTGCAATAGGTGCCGCAAAACGCTTCAACCATCCCAACGGGCCATGTGCCTTAATGCTTGCTATCTGAACCAGAATAATACTCATAATAGCCAGTGCTGCAGTAACATTTAAGTCCTTGGTCGGCGGTTTTAATCCAAACAGACCGATTATATTCGAAAATCCGATAAACAAAAGCACTGCCAGCAGATAAGGTACATATCCCTTGCCTTCCTCGCCTATCATTCCGGCCACAAGCCCTTCAAGCTTGGTGACAATTGTTTCCGCAATAGCCTGTCGCTTCGATATGTTTTTCACCTTTAGGTTCGTACCGAGAATAAGACATATAATCAGCACAATTCCTATAATTATCCAAGTGACCACCGTCGATTCATATATTGGAATCGAAAATTTATCTGCTATGTTTATCGTAAAGACTGTTTCGACATTCAGCTGTTCTTGTATCTCAGCTGCAATATCCATATCCTCACTTCCTTTCGCTGACTTGTATTTTCTAATCAATTACAAATTCAATATTGATAACCCGAAAATTATCAAAATAACACACAAAAAAAATTATACAACCGTATATTTATTTATTCCACCTAATAAATCCACAAAATATAGTAGTAAAATGCGCCCTAAACTTAATAATTGCATATATGTTTTTTTATATGATGATATATGCCTTCATTTTCACCGTATTATGCTCACATAACATTGCAAATGAAATCATTTTCGTATATTGTGTTATAAGTAAATAATTTCAGCAAATGCCCTGTCAGGTATTGGCTTATGGTTTTCAGATATATCGGGAGGATCCAATGAAAAGAGCAAAACAAATTACGGCCTTGATTGCCATCATTCTGCTTATAGGCTTATATATTGCAACCTTTATCGCATCATTTTTCTCGGGATTTGATTCAGGTAAAGCCTTTTCGGTATGTCTGATTCTCACCGTTACTATTCCACTGCTCGCCTTCATCGCGATTCTTTTCTTCGGCCGCGCTCAGGGCAAGAAGGTTATCGGAGACCCTGAACCGCTCGATATTCCCGATACCGCTTACGAGGAAGCAGTTGAAGATGCTTCTTCGGAAAATGATTCTCCCGAAAATAATACCGTTGCAGATGCTTCTGAGGAGTCTACCGAAGAGGCTTCTGATGCTACCGATGAAGAAACTACCTAAGAAGCTGCAACCTAAGGATCTGCGACCTACGAAGAAACGCCACATAATCCTGCGTTGTTACCGTTGAAGCAACCCTGATGTAAAATCAACCTCTAACAAACACTCTCAATATCGATGTCTGCCTGCTCCTTGGTGGTAAATGTGAACGCCTTAAAGCCAAGTTGCAATGCGGCATCGACATTTTTTTGCGTATCATCCAAAAAAACGCTCTCTTCTGCCTTCAAATTATACTTATCAAGCAATCTCTGATAGATAGCCGGGTCCGGCTTTAGCACATGCTCCTGGAAGGACATTACTCCTCCGTCTGCATACTTCATGAATTCAAGACTTTCCTTGCATTCCTCATATGCCTTTCTTGAATAATTAGAAAGATAATAGATTGAAAATCCCCTGTCCTTTAAGCTTTTAATCCAATCCGTTGCGTAATTAAACGGAACTATCATACCATCGATTCTTCGATACACTCTTTCAAGCACCGGCTGCAATTCCGGATCATAGCTTGCAAATCTTCGCAGGGCTTCATCATCATCAAACATTCCCATATCAAACAAATCCCAATCAGGCGACATGATTGAGGCTGCCATAACTCTTTTTATTGTAGGACCATCCAGTCCCTTCTCAATCATATACTCCTTCCATCTGAAGTCTGCGAGTACATTACCGATATCAAACACAATATTCTTTATCACTTTATATTCCCCCGAAATAAACTAAGGGCAAGGAGAACATCCTTGCCCTGAAAATATTAATATTACTTTGAAAGAGGTGACTCTCTGTAGATGATATCCTCTCTGCTGGGTCCGTTGCTGACCATTGTGATCGGATATCCGATTTCCTTCTCGATAAACTCGATATAACCTCTGCAGTTCTCAGGAAGATCCTCATACTTCTTGATTCCGCGGATATCACACTTCCATCCGGGAAGAGTCTTAAGTACAGGCTTGCACTTCTCAAGCTTAGCGGTTACAGGGAAGTCAGTAGTAACTTCGCCGTCAAGCTCATAGCCTACACATACAGGAATCTCATCAAGATATCCAAGTACATCAAGTACTGTAAATGCTACATCAGTGGTTCCCTGCATGCGGCAGCCATACTTAGATGCTACGCAGTCAAACCATCCCATTCTACGAGGTCTTCCGGTAGTAGCACCGAACTCACCCTTATCTCCGCCTCTAACTCTGAGCTCCTGGGCCTCATCACCGAAGATTTCTGATACGAATGCACCGGCACCAACTGCTGAAGAGTATGCCTTACATACGGTAACAATCTGCTTAATCTCATAAGGAGGGATTCCCGCGCCGATTGCACCATAAGCTGCAAGTGTAGAAGAAGAAGTAACCATAGGATAAATTCCGTGATCGGGATCCTTCAAGGTTCCAAGCTGACCCTCAAGGAGGATAGTCTTGCCTTCCTTGATAGCCTTGTCAAGGAAAAGTGAAACATCACATACATAAGGAGCCACCATATCACGATACTCGTGCAAAGTATTAAGAAGCTCTGCAGGATCAATGGGATCCTTGTGATAGAGATGCTCAAGAAGTACATTCTTAAGAGCGCATACTCTCTCAACCTTCTCACGAAGTACATCCTCATCGAAGAGCTCACTTACCTGGAAGCCGATTTTTGCATACTTATCTGAATAAAAAGGAGCAATACCTGACTTGGTAGAACCGAATGACTTACCACCGAGTCTCTCCTCCTCATATGCATCGAAAAGCACATGATAAGGCATTACAATCTGGCAACGATCACTTACAAGAATCTTGGGAGTAGGTACATTCTGACTTGTAACCTCATTAATCTCCTTAAAAAGCTTGGGAATATCAAGCGCTACACCGTTACCGATGATGCTTGTAGTATGTGAATAAAATACTCCTGAAGGAAGTGTGTGTAATGCGAAACGACCATACTCATTGATAATGGTATGTCCTGCATTTGCGCCACCCTGAAAACGGATTACTATGTCTGCATTCTCTGCAAGCATATCGGTAATCTTACCTTTTCCTTCATCTCCCCAGTTTGCTCCAACGACTGCTTTGACCATTTTTGATCTCCTTTTAATAACTGTCTGTTAGTAAATATGCAGCTTTGGTTTACATAAAAATAAACTAACCGCATACCGCAAAAAGTATACAACATTTGCAACTTTTAGTAAATGATTTATTTATATTTATTCGTCGATTCCGCGGGTATTTTTGCATATATATTCATCCGCGTCACAACACTACTGTCTGTCATAATATGCTTTGCCGCCACTCGGAAGGAAATATGTCCTGATATATCCGTCTGTAGATAAAACTACAAATTCATTCGTAGCCTCTACATAATATACGAAGTCTCCATCCTCTGCCTCAATCTTGCTGAGCGCGTTGGGATTGTTAATGACTGCAGAAGCAGCTGCCTGATACTCTTCAGCAGAGCCAAAGCCCATCTCAATTCCATGCTTCTCATAATGCTGATTAAGCAAATTGCTGTTTCTAAAATAGTAGGTTACCTGTACAGGAGCTGTTTCCTCTACCACCGGAGTAGGCTCCTGCGGTGTAGTCGTAGTCTCCTGCGTCGGAGTTGACTGCTGTTCAGCCGAAGCCCCACCCTGTAATGATGAAGCAATACCCTGAGACGAAGCATCTGTGGTACTGTTCCCTACATTTCCTGATGTGTTTTCCGAATCAGAGTCGACAGCAGAATCACTATCGCCGGATTCTACATCAGCAGACTCTCCATCG
>JAKSRU010000069.1 GCA_024403475.1 Lachnospiraceae bacterium
GTTGCGAATGGATGTTGTTGCGAATAGATGTTGTTGCGAAGATATGCGCGATGCTGCTAACTTTGTTCCTTTTTCTTCTTCCGATACACCCAAAACTTGTTGAGCAAAAAGTTCATAGGCACAGTAATCACCAGATTTATAGCTGCCGCAAGCAGTTCTCCGAGGAACTCGGGCGTAAATCTATCCCATCCGAAGCCTATAAACCAATTTGAAATCGTGCCCATATACTGCGAGAGATTCACTATCTCTACCCAAAATGCCAGCAACGCGGCATGGGCAATATATCCCCAGAAATATGCCAGATAAGTTTTTCCGAATCTCTTGAGAAGTACCTTGAATCCGCGTTCGTTTTTATCAATCTGATTAGAAAACACATGGCGACTGTTCCAGTAATATGCATTAATCACACTGAGCGAAAAGCTGATAAAGCTGGCCGGTATATAATGCATCCTGAAAAAAATCAAAATTGCGTAGCCCACCTCACTGATTAGTGTATTTG
The DNA here is from genome assembly GCA_024403475.1 of Lachnospiraceae bacterium. Taxonomy (GTDB): domain Bacteria; phylum Bacillota; class Clostridia; order Lachnospirales; family Lachnospiraceae; genus AC2028. The sequence continues at coordinate 500 of JAKSRU010000069.1, forward strand.
ATACTCCCACCAGCGCAAATTTTATAAACTGCCAAAAGGTTTTCTTCCCACTTCCGCTTTCTTTCTTCTCGTTATTAAGATTTTCTTCCGTACTATTTTTTATAGAAGCGCACATACTTTCCGTCTGTCACCTCGCTATATCCAAAATCATTTTCTATATACTGCATAATCCAGTTGTCAGCAGCCTCAAGCGGTGAGCCATACCAACAATCTATGACTATAATGTCCGGCTGTTTTTCGGGATATAAATCCCAATAGGTCAACAATTTTTCATCATAGGTAGTCGGGTCAACAATAGAAAAATGACAAATCTGCGAATCCATATACATATAAGGAGTGGTGCCTGTTCCTTCGAAGGTGTTGGTCACTATAAGCACATTGGCATTTTCCGGAACATTTGCCATAAAATCCGCATAATCGCTATCCATAATGTAGCCCAGCATATAATGTGAAAAAATCATCTTTGCAGGACCGTTATGCACCACATTTCTGATTCCGAGTATCGTATTAGTGGGAGTCTTTCCAAGCTTCACCGTAAAGCCCTTACCGAACATATTCACTGCCACAAGGCTGATTAGAAGCGCCATTATCAGACCTTTTTTAGTATTATCTCTGCCGATTACCCGGACAAGCATCATCACCCCGATAATCATGCCGACAATTGCTTGGGCAACAGCGTTCCATACACCAAGATCGCTCATATACAGTACCAATCCGACTACCGCAATTGAACCGATATATGCAGGAAGAAGCAGCTTTTTTTCCCCGTATTTTTTCCAAATAAAAATCGGTATCAGCAATCCTACAACCATCATAATCTGGGGACGCTCGTATCCGACTCTCAGCACTAACCAGTAAAACATCTGAACAGCTTCAGCCACGAAAAATGCAATAACTAATATCGGTGCCTTCACCTTCTCGATATTGAGAATTCCGTCGGAGAAAATCTCCTTGACGGCAGTGCCGAAGCTAACCTTACTTGCCTTGATTCTTGCAATGGTTTCGATGATTACAAATATCACAACAGATACTGCTGCTACAATTGCAAGAAGAATTAATGTCTCCACAAATTCTGACAAAACCACACTTCCCTTGGTTTGTGCCGAAACATCCAGATTATGGGTTCCATCAAAGCCAACCACATATTTCACATTTCTAATAAATTCACTGAATGATACCTTAGACAAAACATATGCAAGCCAAGTACCGCCACAAGCTATGCACACGCCTGTAAAGATTAAGCTGTCACGCAGCTTAGCTTTACCCTTTGCCATTATGATAATACATATAATGAATACCGGGTATAATGCAAGACATGAAGGATATGACAACACCTCCAAGGACATAGCCATTCCTGCCGGAATGAGCCACAGCAGCTTTAGCTTACTCCCCTCAATGGTATCGTCATACAGATTCATAAGAGCCAAAACAGTAATGGTAAAAAACCATAGCTGCATATTAGAAAATTCGGGGATTTCTATCAATTTGGGCACATAGTTAAAATAAACCAGTCCCAATAAAAAAGCATATTTAGAATCGATTTTGCGCTTTAGTGTCACGCACAACCATGCAGAAAGTAATGCCTGAATCACCGTGGTACATGCTCTGATGAACACCACCACTCCGTCAGTACTCTTGGTTAAAAGAGTAAAAATTTTAATCAAAAAATAACAGCCAAATGCAGAAGTCTGATGAGGTTCCCACATAGTACCAAACAATGTATCTCCCTGCAGTCTTCTGAAGGCCATTACAATCTGGTACTCTTCATCAAGTGTATAATCAACAAAAATGAGCTTGATAGCGGCAAGAATACTTCCCACTATCAATATCCATTTTATTATATTCCATCTCTTCTCAGACACGGCTAATCCTCTTCGTTAACAGCCTTCCGTCTCCGGTCAGACTTTTTTTCAGATTCTTATTTTTCAGACTTATCCTCTTTAGCCTTGAGGTTTTCATCAATGATGTAGGGCGGACGGGTTCTGGACGCATCCAGAGTTCTCCACAAATATTCTCCCAAAACACCAAGCATAGATAAAATGAGTCCGGATGAAAGCAATACGACACTCATCAGCGAGGCCCATCCGAGAATCGGAACTCCCTCTGTAAAATACTCAATCAGAATAAATACAAACATCACTAAAGCACCAATATCAAACAACACGCCAATGGTCTCCATCAGCTTGATAGGTGCGTAAGAAAAGCTGAGCATTGAGTCCATAACCAGCTTAATCTTTTTGGCAAGAGTCCATCTCGATTTGCCCTTCTCACGGTCTCTTCTGTCAAAATAAACCATATCCGTCTGGAAGCCGGCCCACATAACCTGAAGAGTGAGACTTGAATTCTTCTCATCAAGTCTCTCAAGCACTTCAATTACTTTGCGGTCTATCAAATAGCAATCGCATCCGCCCTTGGGCATGCTCTTGTTAACATACTTTCTGATAAGACTGTAGTAGCAATTGGCAAAAAATACCTTAAGCGCATTTTCGTCTCTGGTTCTTCTGATAGCAAGAACAACCTTGTTGCCCTTTTTCCAGCTCTCATACATCTCGAGAATAAGCTCAGAATCCTCCTGAAGGTCAGCCTGCTTGGTAACCGCACAATCTCCGGTACATACACTTAAGCCCGCAAGCAGAGCTGCATGCTCACCAAAGTTGCGCGACAATTTTACCAGATGAACATTGTCATCCAGTTCCTTTATCTGATTCATTATCTTCCAGGAATTGTCTCCCGAACCATCATCAACAAACACAAGCTCATACTCTTCAAGCTTGCCGAGCACCTTGGCTCTGAGGTCCAAGAACAAATCCATTAAAGTGTCCTCATTATAATAAACGGGCACAACTATAGACAATTTACTCACTTTGCTTCCCTACTCTCCGCGATGTACGCATCGTAATCTCTAATATATTCTGTCTCATCATAATGTCTGCTGGCCATAACCAACAACACCGAATCTGCCGAGAAATCATACATATCCTTCCACAACATAGAAGGAATATACAATCCCATACCTGGCTGATTAAGCTCTATGATATCCTGTTCAAAACCATTATCAACCTTGACCTTACTGCTTCCGCTGACATTTACCAGCAAAAACTCTGTGTATCTGTTGGCATGCTGACCTCTTACAACAGTAGAATCAGACCCGTATATATAGAAAACTCGCTTGATATCAAAGGGGATATCCATACCGTCTCCCTCAATAACCACGAGGTTTCCCCTCTCATCTCCCAAATCCTTGAACTTGATTAATTTATACTGTTCAGATAACTTCACTATTTTCCTACCCCTTATATTTAGCTGAACGCATTCAGCGCCTCAATGACATATTGCTGCTCTTCAGCCGTCATTCCATTGTACATCGGAATCGAGAGAACAGTATTTGCATAGTTCTCCGTAATCACAAAACTTCCTGCCTTATATCCCAGATAAGCATATGCCTCTGACAAATGAGGAGGTATCGGATAATGAATTATCGAACCTATACCCTTGTCCTTAAGATAAGAAATAAGCTTATCACGTTCCTCACAACGTATCACATACTGATGCCATACACTATCCGCACCTTCTCTTACCGTCGGTAAAATAAGCTTATCATTGTGAATACTTTCAGTATATTTTGCAGCGAGTGTTCTTCTCTCCTCGGTAAGCTCCTCCATATGCAACAGTCTGACTCTTAAAAGTCCTGCCTGAAGCTCATCCAAACGCGAATTGGCACCCACAACCTTATTGTAATAGCGCTTTTCACTGCCATAGTTTCTGTACATTTTCATATCGGCAGCTATTGCTTCATCATCCGTAACGATCGCTCCGCCATCACCGAAGCCACCCAGATTTTTTGAAGGGTAAAACGAAAAGCATCCGATATCTCCGAAGGTACCGGTCATTTTTCCGCCAAAGCATGCTCCGTGAGACTGAGCACAATCCTCCACCAGTCTGAGCTTATGACGCTTGCAGATATCTGTCACTGCATCCATCTTGGCAGCCTGCCCATATAAATGCACTACAAGGATTGCCTTGGTCTTGTCTGTAATTTTCTGCTCAATAGCATCTGTATCAATATTAAAGAAGGCATCCGGCTCGACAAAAACAGGTGTCGCACCATTAATGGTAATACCCATCACACTGGCGATATATGTATTAGCCTGTACTATGACCTCATCGCCCTTGCCTATTCCGAGAATACGAAAGGCAAGCCAGAGAGCATCAAGTCCGCTGGCAAGTCCTACACAATACTTTGAACCGGTGTATGCGGCAAATTCTTTTTCAAAGCTTTCAACCTCTTTGCCAAGCACATACCAGCCTGAGCGCAATACATCCAACGCCTTATTCTCAAATTCGGACTGATACTTATAAAAGCCTCTGTCCAGTCTGTTAGCCATTATATCCATCTGTAAACCTCTTGCATAAATACTTAACTTAATAAGTATACCATTTTCAATTGTAGCAAGTAAAGATATCTCTACTCACTCACCATCACAGATTCAACATAATAGAATCTTGCAAAGGACCTATTGTTTGCATCATTTATGTCTCCAGACATATCTCCCAGATATAATACAGCTTTTAAGCTATCCGGCACATCATACGGCTTAAAAACAAGTACAGTCTCTCCTGAATTAATAATATCCATTCTCTCTTGATACTGTGCTTCATAATACTTCGCATCACCGTTAACAATAGCCTCAGTAACCTTTATGGAATTTAACTGCATATACGAAGACTGCGGTAAATTCAACACTGTCAATATACCGAACACAACCGCTACCGCCGCACCTCCAAGGACATAAAAGAACCGGTCTTTTTTATGAATATGCTTAATTGCCCATCCCAGCAAATAGAACCATGCTGAATATAAATACAACACCATCATATACCAAGACAAATCAAATACTCTGGCCGCTCCTCCATTATTCTGCGCATAAAATGTCGGACATGAGGCAGATGCAAAAACACCAAAACCTATCGCTATAAATAACAACGGGAGCCTAAAATTGTATTCAATTTTCTTAATCATCTTTACATACAGTGGGGTAATCGCCAGCAACCCTATATACAGCCATACATTATTCCATCCGACAATATAATTGTATGCCTGATATAAAGATTTTAATACTGCTTTTACAGGAGTAGTACCGAATGAGGTCGCTTGTCTCAATGCATTTCCCGGCGCTATTACACTTATTAAAAATCCTGCGAGAATAAACCCATAGGAAACTCCGACACCAATAACTCGCTTTTTACCGCCTTTAAAAATTATCAGCCCTATTATTAAAAAGAAAATAATTATCAGCATAGGCATTAATGACGCATAATTCGCCCCTGCAATAATAATTCCCAGTACAGACATAGCAACTACTTCTACTACTTTTGTATCAAGTAAGAAATTAATTAATATTCCGAAAAAAATCAATGTAAGTGCAAAGAAGCCGGTATAATACATAGACCCGTTGTACCAGTAAAAAGCTTCCCCCATTACCGGCACAAACTCAACAAACATAAATGCTATCACTGAAGAAATAATTATCCACTCTTTATATGTTGCTTTCATTATTCTCACAACAATCGGATATAGCAGAACAAAAACACTTATAATCAGCGTTCCAATTAATATGGTTGGATATATTTTATAGAAAGTATCACCTAAAAATTGTGGAGACAGATGCATCAGATACATAGCAGAATATGTACCTTGCCATCTGAAATACTGCTCTTTGGTTCCCTGCGCTGCGGCTCCAAAAACAGAAAATATATTGCCCTCATCATATGCAAGTTTCGCCTTCAAGCCATAAAAAAAATCGTCTCCCAATGCATGGTTATATTTGCCCAAAAGCATCAAAGGAACTGTAGCGATAACCAATATTGCAAATGATATAATTGAAACCAAAAGCATTTTATCGATTGACTTATTCTTTATCTTTTCCATTCATTTCCTCAAGTTCCAGCTCGGTCTCAAGCATTCTTTCAAGCAGAGTCTCCTGCTCGTGCTCTTCCTTGTCGATTTTCTCCTGAATCTCCATCAGTTTATGATAGTCCATCGCCAGCTCCGGATCCATGAGCTGCAGTTTGAACTCTGCTGCCCTTGTTTCACTCTCCGCAATCTGACGCTCATATTTTTCAAGCTGGCTCTTTAACCTCGAAATAATCTTGCCGGGATTATAATATGTTTTCTTGTCAAACACATCATCCAGAGTAGGCGCATTGCTTCCCGCACTCCTTTGTCCGCTTCCGGTACTAATCACACTGCCATTGCCGGTTCCGTCACTGCCCTTACTCTGAGAGGTATCACGCGCGATATCCTTGATTATTCCCTTGGCACGTTTGTCCTTTTCTATCAGATAATCATTGTAGGTACCCGTGTACTGTCTTACCTCATCCATGCCAAATTCCAAAATACCGGTAGCAATCCGGCTGATAAAGTATCTGTCATGTGATACGAAAAGTACGGTTCCCTCAAAGCTGCCAAGCATATGCTCAAGGGCCTCCTTGCCGATAATATCCATATGGTTAGTAGGCTCATCAAGTATCAGCAGGTTGGGTTTTGTATAAAAAATCTTACACAGCTCCAAACGGACCCTCTCTCCGCCCGAGAGCATACCCATCTCCTTTTCAACCTCTTCACCGGAAAACATAAAAGCACCGAGAGCACTTCTTACTTCCTCACGAAGAAGCTTAGGATATTCCTCCCAAAAGTTTTCCATAACCGTCTGCTTGGGATTTTCGACCGGGAGCACAGCTCTTTGCTGATCAAAATATTCCATATCGACGTTTGTTCCGATAGTGAAGCTTCCTCCAAGTGAGGGCAACATGCCTACCAAAGTCTTTAACAGGGTGGATTTTCCTTTACCGTTTTCACCGATAACTGCAATTCTTTCTCCCTTGTGAAGTTCAAAGGAGACCTCACTCAACACCTCGTCATATCCGATCTTCAGCTTCTTGGCAATAATTACATCACTATAGCTCTCCCTGAGCGGAGTGAACATCGCCTTGAAGGCTTTGGTATCGAATCTGCGCGGTTTTTCCACCTTAACCATGTGCTCGATAGCCATTCTTTTAGAACGCGTTGCCGCAACCTTGGTCGGTGTATTTTTCCACTTCTCAATCCACTCGGTCAGCCTCTGAATTTCCTTTTGCTGCTCCTCGTAGTCGCGCTCCTGCTTGAGCATATTCTCTTCCTTCTGTCTCATGAAGGCTGAGTAGTTACCCTTGTATCGCTTAATCTTCCCATACTCAATTTCGTAGGTCACATCAATGACTCTATCCAAAAACATTCGGTCGTGCGACACAATTACGACAGCGTTGTCATATTTCTTTAAGTAATCCTCCAGCCACTCGATGGTAGTAATATCCAAATGGTTGGTAGGCTCGTCTAACAGCATAATGTCAGGGCGTGCCAACAGCAGCTTTATAAATGCCACCTTGGTCTGCTGGCCACCCGAGAAAGTACCGATGGGTCTTTTCAAATCCTCTAAGGCAAAGCCGAATTTCTGGAAAATCATTTCCATATCCTGCTTCCAGGAATAGCCTCTGAGTGCCTCCATTTGCTTTTGCAGGCTCTCATACTCATACACCAGGCTTTTGTCCACTTCAGAGCCGTCCAGACTCCTCTCATGAATCAGAGTCTCCACCTCTCGCATTCTGTTTTCGCAGGTAAAAACAGCTTCAAAGCACTTTTTTATCTCATCCTCAACGGAGATTTCTCCATCCTCAAAGCTTACCTGACGCAAAAGACCGATGCGCTGTGTACCGGCAGTAACAATTCCACAGCTCTCGTCACTGTCGATATTGCTCATTTTAATATCGCCGTTAATCAGCTTAAGCAATGTAGTCTTTCCACAGCCGTTTCTTCCGACAACCGCAATCTTCTCGTTGTCGTGAATTTCAAAATTTACATCTTCAAGAATCGTAGCAGCTGCAAACTGTACGATTGCATGCTTTATTTGATATCTCATTTCCTTAATCCGTTAATCTCTAAACAGAGTCAACACCAATTACACGGACTGCCTCCTCAGACGTAAGCACGTCCTCCGGCAAAATTGTTTTTGCCTCAGCAGGATCTATATTGTCGCTTCTGACAATACGTCTCTTGGTGTTGGCAATAGTTTTCTCGTAAATAGTTCTCGCAGTTCTGCCGTTTGAGAAATATTCATTGGTCTTGAGGACTTCAAAGATAGGAATATACATTTCCTTTACGCCATCTGCAATCTTGAACCCGCCTTTTTTGCAGAATAATGCAAAAATATCATAGGTCTCCTCCGCAGAGTAATCTCTGAAGTGGACCTCCTCAATTCTGGAACGCATACCGCTGTTAGACCTGTAAAGTCCCTGCATATCCTTCTCATAACCCGCAAGGATGATGCAGCAGGTACGTCTGTGTTCAGGATCATCCATGAACGCAATTATTTCCTCAAGAGCCTCCTTCTTGAAATCGTTGCCTGAGCCTGCATTGTCCGCATAGGAAAGGCTATAGGCCTCGTCAATAAAGAGAACTGCATTTCTTGATTTTTTAAGTAATTCATATGCCTTGCCCTGGGTCTGTCCCACATATTGGCCGACCAAATCCTTGGCTGTGCATGAATAGAAGTTTTCTGTCTTTACAATACCCATCTGCTGCAGGCACTGGGCAAAAAGCTTGGCACTGGTAGACTTGCCGGTACCGGGATTACCTACAAAGAAGTAATAACCGGGGCGAATATCATCCGGTGATTCACCCATTTTACGGGCAAATATGAGCTCCTCCTGTTTCTGAACAATGATATTTTTGAGATCACTCATACCTATCTGCTCGTTGAGTTCCTTCATAATATCATCAAGCGTCTTGGGGTTAACCTTATCGGCCACCATGTCCAAAAGCTCCTTGGGAATATCATCAACAATATACTCATAGCGTGCATCGCCCTCGATATCTGAAGCATATACTCTCTCCAGACGAAGACGCTTCATATCGATAACCATTTTTTTAACTTCACCGGCATTTCCGAAATCCTCACCACGCACATTATACTTGTGAGTGAGAATCAGCTTAATACGATGATGAGCCTCCTCGGTAATGGTACACCCCTGCGAGCTGATGGTACGGTCAAAAATTTCCAGCAGCTGCTCAGGATTATAATCCGGGAATTCAACCACGCGAAGACGTCTCGAAAGACCTGCATTCATCTTGAGAAAAGCCTCTACACGATTTGAGTACATACCGAAAATAACCTTGAAATCATCAGCATTTTCAGTCATCTTGGTCATCATGGCACCAATAATTTCATTGCCGTATGCCGACTCCGAAATCTGATAAGCCTCATCAATATAAAGCACCTGATTATGGTCGATGGCATCCTGCATGATTTCCACGATTTTATCCTTAGAATCACCAACGTGATTGCCAATAATATCCGATGCATCCACAAACTTGGTCTCTGCCCCGCCAAGCACCTCCATCATATGGTAAAACTCACCTATCATTTTTCCTACAGTAGTCTTACCGGTGCCGGGATTACCTGCAAAAATATAATGATCCGGATAGGGCTCGGGCTTAATTCCGCGCTTTTTGCTCTCAATAGTATCGAGAACCTCCAAACGAATATTTTTGAACAAATCCTTCACAAAGCCCATTCCGACATACTTATCAATCTGAGCATAAATCTCATCAATTGAAGAGACACCTCTCTTGATAAAGTATTTCCCGGAGTCACCGAAATCCTCTGCGGTGATGATTCTGGCTACATCATCGCGAAGGCTGCTCTGCATTTTTACTTCTTTTGAGAGCGCAACAATATCACGCGCATTACCGAAATCTGCGCGATTTCTCTGATTGTATAAATTATTGAAAAACAGCTCGAGGTCAAGAGGAGTTTCACCCTCCTGCTCTCCGATAAATCTATAGCCGTCCTTCTTGCAGTCATTTACAAAAATTTTCTGCAAAAGCTCGGGCTTGTAATCATCAATGGTCAGTATATTCGCCTTGCTGAATCGGCTGCGTAGGCCTGCATTCATCTCCAAAAGCTCATCCATCGGCTCCGGATAGCCTGCCATAATAATGCACAGTCTGTATTTTTCAGGGTTAGTCATAATAGGCACAAGGGTATCTATAGCTTCCTTGGCATAGTTATGGTCATCCCCCTTCTCATAAAGCGAATAAGCATCATCAATAAAGAGAACTCCTTCGATGGCACTTTCCACGCACTCATTGGTCTTGATTGCGGTCTCGCCGATATACTGTCCAACCAGGTCATCTCTTTTAGCTTCAATGGTAGTTCCCTTTTGCAGGATTCCTTCATTGTACAGAATTTGACCGATAAGTCTTGCAACCGTAGTCTTACCTACACCGGGATTACCTCTTAAAATAAAGTGCGGCACCGAATACTTAAAGCCTGCATTTGAATCATCAACATCGATTCTCTCATTTGAGCAGCCAAGCTTTTTACTCTCCACCGCGGGCTTGAGAGCATTTTTCTCATAAGCAGCTCTCTTCATACGACAGTCTCGCAAAATCTCATCTATTCTGTCAGCAACGCTCTCCCAGCCTTCGGTCTTTTTGAGCTTCTCAAGCGGATCCGACTCATCAATTTTTCTATATTTGCTGTAAAGCTTTTTAACGATATCATCATTAAGCTCGACCTTATCCTCAGTCTGAGCCTTCATATAACTCGTTATATTGTTGTATATCGCATGGAGATATCCCGAGCGATTCTCATCGCGCTCTGCTTCACGGCTGAGGTACATAATTGAAGAAGTGATACGCTTTTTCTCATCCTGTCTGAAGCTGAGTCTCTTGCCTCCGTCACCGACTATGCGCAGATAATCAAGCATAAATCCCAGCTCGTCGTTATTGGGAAGTCCAACCTCCATAGCAGTGCTGCGATTAACAGTTCCATCATTATTGAAAAATCTGTTTCTGAGAACCGAGCCATTCTCCATATTATCGAACATTCTTCTAAGGTCAGAGCAGCTCATCTGAGGAGCAAGGAAAATACAGATATTCTCATTATTTCCGCTGCTATATTCATCCCACAAATGTGAAACCAACTCAAGATAAGGCTGCATAGGAGCCGATTTATCGGTAACAAAATCCTGGATAAAGGTGAAAACAATTGCAGACTTGTGCTTTGTTCCCGCCATCATATTCTTGGCATCATCCAAAAACTCTACCGGAGTAATCTTGGGCTGTCTGTAAATAAGCTTTCTGCCCTTGTTGGGGTCATCCTTCTTGGTCTCTGCATTAGGTGCAGAAGCAGACTGAGAGGCCTGTACAGCCGACATATCATTTGTCTTAGGTGCCTCTGCCATACTGCCTGCAATGCTTTGAGCCCCACCTGATGAAGGCTGTGCGCCGCTCTCTGATGAATACAGTATGCCACTATTTGATAAAGACTGTGCAGCACTCTCTGACAAAGATTGTGCGCCGCTCTCTGACGCGGGCTTTACCATAGGCTTGGCATTGGGACGTGTAATTCTGCGCTTCTTGGGTGCATCTGTAATAGTTGCACCGGCATTCTGCGCCGCATAAGAAGCACTCTGAGCACCTGCTACACTACCCTGAGTATCTGCTGTCGAACCATTCTGAGAGGAAGCGGTATCCTGAACCTCTGACTCGGCCTTCTTGTTCTTGTCCGGCAGTACATAGCCTTTATTTTTATTGATAGCCAGCACTGCACTTTCATCATCCAGAACGAATTTTCCTACATTTTTAGCGCCGGAATAATATACTATTTGCTCATAGCCAAGGTTCTTCAGATAGCCGTTCAGGAACGGTCTGAAGTTAACCTTCTGCAGGTCACCGGTGATAAACATATCATCCAAGTGACCATATATGAGGAATATTTTATTCATATTAGTCTTCTGTAATATAGAACTCATCCTATTACTCCACCGAATATTTTATAGTAGGTTTATCTGAGCTTTACTCTCAGTTATCTGACGTTATCTTTCAGTTATCGATTTTATCTTTCAGTTATC
>JAKSRU010000007.1 GCA_024403475.1 Lachnospiraceae bacterium
GGATAATAAAAAGATATATGATTCAGATATATTTTTTCAGAGTCTGTTTTGCAAATTGTTCCTGTGAGGTGAATGACCGATTTGTCTGCCGGCAGCAGGGCTTGATAACGGTCCTTTGAAAATACGCCGAAGAGCGTAAGAACAGTCAGAACAAGAATTACAAAAAGACAAAAGGTAAACAACGGTCGTTTCATATTTTGCCTTTCCGAAGAAGAAAAAGAATTTGAAAATGTAAGTAATAGATTAGTTTATGACGAGGTAAGTGTCAAGGCGAAAATAAACGAAATATGTCGTTATTTGGGACTTTTTTTCTTGATGATATTGCAGATAATTGGTAGAATATCAGTGTATGTGTTCATACATTTTTTGGCTTTCAAAATATATATCTTTATAACACGGAGGATAAGAAAAATGGCTAAAGAAAAAAAGAGCTTAGGCGCAGAATTTAAGGAGTTTGTGAGCAGAGGAAATGTGCTTGATATGGCAGTTGGTATCATCATAGGTTCTGCTTTTACAGCAATTGTTAACTCATTGGTTGCAGACATTATCAATCCTTTAATCAACTCAATCTTTGGAGGATTCGGTTTCTCAACTATGGGCTTTGCAATCAAATTCCCTTGGATTACCTGGCTCAACGAAGAGTTCGATGCTCATATTGCATATCCTTACTTTGCAATCGGCAACTTCATCGCTGCTATTATTTCCTTCTTTGTAACCGCACTTGCTTTGTTTGCAATCATCAAGCTTGTTAACAAGATTAAGGAGAGTGGAAAGAAGAAGGTAGAGGAAGCACCTGCAGCACCTACCACCAAGATTTGCCCTTATTGCAAGTCTGAAATCAGCATCGAGGCAACTCGTTGCCCTCACTGCACTTCTATGCTCGAGGGAAATCAGCAGTAATTGATGCTTTTTAGCTTTGTTTGTAGTTAGTCACCTTGTTTTTTGAGATTGTTATGAAAAAGAATATTCTTGGCGTCGCGGCCGCAGTGTTGATTTGTGCGAGCTTGCTTACAGGCTGCGGAAGCGACAATACCATAACTGAACAGGGAATGCAGCAGATCAGTGCGTTGCAATATGCCAACGCACTGGCTCTTTTTGATGAGGCTGACGAAAAGGGTGAGGATGCGCGACTGATTGCCAGAGGTAGGGGAATTGCTTATCTCGGACAGGCAAAATACAGTGAGGCAGCCGACTGCTTTTTACTGGCGTTGTCACTCAGCAACGGCTTTGTTCAGGATGTGGACATGGATATCAATTTCTATCTGGCCGAGGCTTATATAGGAATGGGTGACTATGCCTCTGCAGAGGATACCTATACTGCAATTATCGGCCTGTATGAGAAGCCGCAATGCTATTACTTAAGAGGTAATGTCAGATTGCTCCAGGGAAGTGTCACTGCGGCATCAGATGATTTTAACAGGGCTATAGCTATGGCACCCAAGGATATTGATATGATTATCAGGATTTTTGAGGCGCTGGAGAAAAACGGATACCGTGAAAACGGATTGGAATATCTTGACAATGCACTGGCCTCGTATGAGAACAGTATGACTCCTCTTAATCGGGGAAGAATTTATTATTACAAAGAAGAATATCAGAGCGCAGCCGTGGCTTTGGAAGAAGCCCGTTCGGCTGACAATAACAACTCTGCCGCATCGCTATATTTGGGAATGACCTACGAAGCGGTCGGAGAGAATAACTATGCATCGAATGTGTACGAGAGTTATCTTGCCAGAAATCCGCAGGATGCAGTAGTGCAGAACCAGCTGGCAGTGTGCAGGATGAAGCTTGGCGACTATGCCGGCGCTCTCGCTAATATACAGGCAGGAATGCAGGCCGGAGATCCTTCCGTAATGCAGAATCTTGCTTTTAATGAAATAGTAATATACGAATATCTGGGAGAATTCCAAAAGGCAGATGCGCTGATTACAGCATACCTGGAAGCATATCCGAGTGATGAGACTGCTCTCAGAGAAAAAATTTTCTTAAGCACAAGATAGGTTTGAAACAGATTCAAACTAAATATATGATTTCAATTTAGTTAACCGATTGAAATTCAAGGAGGCAAATTTATGATTAACAAACTTATTGAAAAAATCCAGAAAACTCAGGCACCTATAGTAGTTGGACTCGATCCCATGCTTAAGTATGTGCCCGAATATATTCAGAAGAAGGCTTATGCTGAATTTGGTGAGACTCTCGAGGGTGCTGCAGAAGCTATCTGGCAGTACAACAAGGGCATTGTAGATGCAGTATATGATCTTATCCCCGCAGTTAAGCCTCAGGTTGCTATGTATGAGCAGTTCGGTATCCCCGGAATGATCGCTTTCAAGAAGACCTGCGATTACTGTCAGGAGAAGGGCCTTGTGGTTATCGGTGATATCAAGAGAGGTGATATCGGATCAACCTCAGAGGCTTATGCAATTGGTCACCTTGGAAAGGCTAAGGTAGGAGCTAATCCTATTGCAGGCTTCAGCGAGGATTTCGTAACCGTTAACCCTTATCTTGGTTCTGACGGTGTTAAGCCTTTCATTAAGGTTTGCCAGGAAGAAAAGAAGGGTATTTTCGTACTTGTTAAGACTTCTAATCCCAGTAGCGGAGAGTTCCAGGACCGTGTCGTAGACGGCAGACCTCTTTATGAGCTTGTCGGCGAAAAGGTTGCTGAGTGGGGCTCAGAGTGCATGGGAGATTCATACAGCTACGTTGGAGCAGTAGTTGGTGCTACATATCCCGAGCAGGGCAAAATCCTTCGTAAGATTATGCCCAAGACATTTATCCTTGTTCCCGGATACGGAGCACAGGGTGGTAAGGGTGCCGACCTTGTACACTTCTTCAATGAGGACGGACTCGGAGCAATTATCAATTCTTCAAGAGGAATCATTGCAGCTTATCAGCAGGAGGCATATGCTTCATACGGTGAGACCGGATATGCAGATGCATCACGTGCTGCAGTTATCGCTATGAAGGAAGATATCGCTCAGGCTCTTGCCAACAGATAAATTTTTCTCATTGTTAAACATTTGAGTGTCGGGTATGCGAAAGCTAAATACTGTAAAGGGGATTAGAGTATGAAGTATGACGTAATAATTATCGGTGCGGGCCCGGGAGGAATTTTTTCCGCTTATGAGCTTGCTAAGAAGGCACCGCAGCTTAAGGTGGCGGTATTTGAGGCGGGCAATCCGCTTGAAAAAAGACACTGCCCCATCGATGGAGATAAGGTAAAGTCTTGCATCAAGTGTCCTACCTGTGCAATTATGAACGGCTTCGGCGGAGCCGGCGCATTTTCGGACGGAAAATATAATATTACTAATGATTTCGGCGGTACTCTTCACGAATATATTGGTAAGACTAAAGCTCTTGAGCTGATGCAGTATGTTGATGAAATCAATGTATCGCACGGCGGCGAGAATACTCGTATGTTCTCTACTGCCGGAAGTGAATTCAAGAAGCTGTGCATGCAGAATAAGCTCACACTTTTGGATGCGTCCGTTCGTCATCTCGGAACAGATATAAATTATGTGGTTCTTGAGCAGTTATATGCTGAACTCAAGGACAAAATTGAATTCAGATTCCTCACCCCCATCAAGGAGATTGAGCATACAGATAACGGCTATCGTGTGCTGTATGGAGACGGAGAGTCTGCAGAATGTGACAAGCTTATCGTATCCGTAGGTCGCAGCGGAAGTAAGTGGATGGAGCAGGTCTGCAAGAAGATGGATATTCCTACCAGCTCTAATCGTGTAGATTTGGGCGTGCGTGTAGAAATCCCTGCAGAGATTTTCTCACATCTTACAGACAAGCTTTACGAGAGCAAGATTGTATATCGTACAGCAAAATTCGAGGATGCGGTTCGTACCTTCTGTATGAATCCCAACGGTATTGTTGTAAGTGAGAATACCAACGGAATTGTAACTGTTAACGGTCACAGCTTTGAAGATCCTTCCAAGAAAACCAAGAATACAAACTTTGCGCTTTTGGTTGCAAAGCATTTTTCAGAGCCCTTCAAGGATAGTAACGGATATGGTGAAAGTATCGCACGCCTTTCAAATATGCTCGGCGGCGGTGTAATCGTTCAGCGTTTCGGTGACCTTGAGAGAGGAAGAAGAAGTAACTGGAAGAGAATCAACGAAGGTATGGTTCAGCCTACTTTGCAGGCTACTCCGGGTGATTTGAGCCTGGTTCTTCCCAAGCGTATTCTTGACGGAATTATAGAAATGATTTATGCGCTTGACCGTATTGCACCCGGAACTGCAAATGATGATACTCTGCTTTATGGTGTTGAGGTTAAGTTCTACAACATGGAGGTTAAGCTCAGCGAGAGGCTTGAGTGTAACTATCCCGGAATGTTCATTATCGGTGACGGAAGCGGTGTAACTCATTCGCTTTCACATGCATCGGCAAGTGGTGTTTATGTAGCAGATATTATTGCTGCTGAGGCATAGAAAAAATACAAAAAACGTCACTTTCATCATTTTTTTGAAGAAATATCGTATTTTTGGTAATTTTTTCTTAATATTTCTTTAATAAAATCTGTACAATTCGAATTTTTATGATAGAATATTAACACTTGTGTCAGTTTTTTATGTCATTTTAAAAATAACCATCACCTATTGTTTAATAAAGGGAGACGCTATGGATAATGATATTGAATATATAAAAGAACTGATGGCACAATACAAAGCGGATATTGAACCGTTGATGAAGTATCTGCCTTGGCTTCGCGAAGCGACAGCAGCATCAGCTATGACTATGTACAGAGGTGAGTCAATGGGAGAGGGGTCCCTTGCTTTTCCTGTGTATGATTCAACTCTTATGAGCTTTATCAAGGTTGCAAATGATTCTGCATTAATCGATCGCAACTACCCTTATGTATATACCAGAAAGCGTATTACTACTCCTGCTCAGGAACGTGACATTATTGTCGCTTGTGATTACAAGAGCTGGGATGTATTGAAGGGAATTTTTTCAAGATATGTACTCGGCGGAAGAACCAAGGGCGTACTTTGGAGTCAGGGTGTTTCAGAGCAGATTTTCTGCCTCGTGCTTGAGAAAATGCAAGAGATTGTAACCGAATGGGATGCGGAGAGAAATCTCAGCGACAAATAGGGTTGTTAAAGGGGTTTGCTTGATATGGGTGACAAATCAGCAAGAAAAAAACAGTATATTATAGATAAGGCCAGAGAGGTCTTCATGGAGAAGGGCTACAAGACCGTAACCATGAAGGATATCGTAGATATCTGTGAAATCAGCCGTGGTGGTCTTTATCTTTATTTCGATAGCACCCGCCAGCTTTTTATGGAAGTACTTAAGGCAGATGAAGAAGGCGGCGAGGATATTTTCAGCGGAAAGATTTCTGAGGAATCTACCGCAGCGGAAATTCTTGTGTTGTTCCTTGTTGAGCAGAAGAAGGAAATCCTCAAGAAGAAGGATAGCCTTGCTAAGGCAACCTATGAGTTTTATTTTGAAGGTCGCCCTGAGAAGAAGGATGATGTGATTCGTCAGGACTTCGATGCAGCAGTTAAGGTTCTTCAGAAAATTATCGAGGTTGGTATCGAAAGTGAAGAATTTGTCTGCTCAGATTCAATGGAAGCTGCAAGAAATATAATGTTTACTGTAGAAGGCTTAAAGATTACTGCACAGACAATTGGTATCAGCCCTGATGCACTGGATAAGCAGTTCCTTTATATCCTCAGCACTCTTGGTGTTGAAAACGATGCATAACGGTTATTCGTAATAGTGGTAAATATTTGAGCAGGAGACCTAACATCTCCTGCTCGTTTGAGTTTAGAAGGAAAATAAATGATAGAGACAGTTATTGAAGTTGACCTTCCTGTTGGTGAGAAGGTTAAGATTGTAAGAAACAGAATTATGCCTCAGCTTGAGATAAATTCTCCCGGACGAATGAGCTTGGTAAGCGGAATTCATGGTGATGAGATAGAGGGACAGTATATCTGCTATGAGGTTGCCAGAAGAATAGAAGAGCATCCGGAATGTCTGATGGGCATTGTGGATATTTATCCTGCACTTAATCCGTTGGGAATTGATCTCGCGAGCAGAAATAATCCTATTACTCATATGGATATGAACAGAAGCTTTCCCGGTAATCCTACCGGAGACCACGCAGACAGAATCAGCAGTGCGATTATCGACAGCATAATCGGTTCTGATATTTGTGTTGATCTTCATGCAAGCGATATTTTTGTAAGAGAGATTCCGCAGGTAAGACTCAGCGAAGCATTTGCAGAGCAGCTGCTCCCTTTTGCAAAGCTTACCAATGCAGATATGATATGGATGAATGCGACTGCAACCGTGCACGAATCAACACTTGCGCATGCGCTTAATATTATGAATGTGCCGACCCTTGTACTTGAAATGGGACAGGGACATCAGATTAACAGAGATTACGGACAACAGATTGTTGACGGTATTTTTAATATTTTGTGTGAACTCGGAATGTGGACCGGTCCGAGACCGAGAACCCATATCCCTGCCATATCCTCTGACGGTTCGGTAGAGTTTGTCAGAAGTAAAATGGGTGGTCTGTTCCTTCCGCTTACAGAGCATAATCATTTTGTAAGAGCAGGAGAGATTATCGGTGAACTCATTGATCCTATAAGCGGCAAAAAGCTTATGGATATTACCGTAGAAAAATCGGGTCTTTTGTTTACCCAGAGAATTTATCCTGTGGTATATGAGGGTGATTTATTGGCTCGTATACTTACGGATGCGGTTTGATTTTGATTAAGGATTAGGGTATAAAATGCAGGAAGTAGAGATTAGCAGACTTGTTTCACCTTATCGTGATGATATGGTGATTAAGGGATATCAGTTTGGACATGGTGAGAAAGCAGCGTGTATTGTAGGACCCGTGCGCGGTAACGAAATACAGCAGATGTACATCTGCAGCCAGCTGGTCAGAACACTGAAGGAGCTCGAGAATAACGGCTGTGTATCTGCAGGTAAGCAGATTATGGTTATCCCTTATGTAAATTCACATGCGATTAACGTTGAGAGACAGTTTTTCGGTGTAAAGGGAGTGGATATCAACAGAAATTTCCCCGGAAACGATTATGGTGAGCCTGTATCGAGATTGGCAGGCAAGCTTCTGGATGAGATTAAGGATTATACCTACGGTATTCAGTTTACCTCCTTTTATCAGAGAGGAGAATTTGTTCCTCATGTCAGAATGATGGAGACCGGTTTTCAGAATACCTCGCTGGCAAATCTGTTCGGTCTGCCTTATGTGGTTGTAAAGCATCCGTTGCCTATTGATACTACTACACTTAACTACAATTGGCAGGATGATAATACCTGTGCATTTACACTTTTTACCAATTGCAATGATAGTATTGATGAGACATCTGCAAGACAGGCAATTGCAGCGGTGCTCAGATTCCTAAAGAGAATGGGAATTATTCGATACGAGAGTCATTCAGGATATATCAGCCATGTTATTTATGAGCAGGATATGACAGAAGTTTATACCAACAATTCCGGCTTGTTCCGCGGTAAGGTTAAATGCGGTGATGACGTAAGATATGGTATGGAAATGGCAGAAATAATCGACCCTGCTGATGGTTCTGTTAAGGAGATAATTACTGCACCCACTGACGGTATAGTTTTCTTTGCACACAGCAGCGCTTTGGCTTCACAGTATGACATAGCATACAGGTTGATTCACAGACTTCACGAGTAGTAAAACATTAATTATTATTTAATACTTATTTAATTGTAGAATGGCTCAATATAAGTGATAATAATGCAGAGATAGTTAATGTCTCTGCATTTTTTATGTAATTTGATCGAAGGAACGTAGTAATGAATAGGTTTAGAGATTGGCTTGTCAGAACGATGTACGGACGATACGGACAGGATGCGTTTGGACGCTTTTTGTTCTTCTTAAGTATTGTACTGTGCATAATATCTATTTTTACAAATTATATTGTGTTTATAGCGACACTGCTTGTGATGGGTGTTGAATACTATAGAATGTTTTCAAAAAATCATGCGGCGAGAAGAAAAGAGAACGAGAGATACTTAAAGTGTACCGCATGGATTCGCAGGTTGTTCAAGAAGAGTAGTGCAGGCAACTATGATCGCAGTAAATATAAGATTTTTAAGTGCCCTCAGTGCAAGCAGAAGCTGAGACTTCCCAGGAATAGGGGCAAGATTGAAATCAGATGCAGAAAGTGCGGTAATCAGTTTATCAGAAGGACCTAAGGTATGTTTGGATACATAACGATTAATAAATCTGAACTAAAGTTCAGAGAATTTGATGTATATCATTCATATTATTGCGGCTTGTGTAAGTGTCTGAAAAAACAGTCCGGTGTGTTGGGACAGATGACACTTTCTTTTGATATGACCTTTGCAGCATTGCTGCTGTCCTCTCTGTATGAGCCCGAAAACGAGATACGTCATTGCAGATGTCTCGCACATCCCATAGGAAAGCATTTGATGTGTCGCAATTCCATAATGGATTATCTGGCAGATATGAATATTCTTTTGACTATTCATAAATGTGAGGACGACTGGAAGGATGAAAGAAAGCTGCACAGGAAGCTTTACGGAGATCTGTTAGAGGAACAAAGTGAAAAAATAAAAATCAAGTATCATGCCAAGGATGAGGCAATATGCTCCAAGCTTAGGAGGATGGCTGAACTTGAGGCTGAAAAAAGCAATGATATTGACAAAATGGCCGGATTGTTCGGAGAAATTATGGGTGAGGTTTTGGCCTATAGAGAAGATGAATGGACGGACAATCTGAGAGCTGTCGGATATCATCTGGGTAAATTTATTTATATCCTGGATGCATATGATGATTTAATCAAAGATGAAAAGAAAAAGAATTACAATCCGCTGATTGTTCGTAAGAATGAGAAGGACTTCGAGGATGAGGTTCAGGCAATTCTTACAGTGATAATGTCTGATTGCTGCAGAGAGTTTGAGCTCTTGCCGATTGTAGAGAATGTTGAGATATTGAGAAATATTTTATATTCGGGTGTATGGAGCAGATATGAAGAGATAAAGGCGGAGCGCAATAAAGGGAAGAAATAATGGATCCTTACGCGATTTTGGGAGTATCAAGAAATGCTTCCGAGGACGAAATTAAAAAAGCATACAGGGCGCTGAGCCGAAAGTATCATCCGGATGCCAATGTCAATAATCCCAACAAGGAATTGGCAGAGGAGAAGTTTAAACAGATTCAGGCGGCATACCAGCAGATTATGAAGGAACGAACAGAGGGCTACGATTTTAACAGCTATAGTTCCGGACATCGTGGTTTTGAGTATGGCTACGGAAGCAGAAATGAAGATGCCGGCTATGAAGAGGATGTCAAGCTGCGTGCAGCCGGTAACTATTTGAGAAGCGGTTATTACGCAGAAGCAAGAAACGTTTTGGATGGTATGGAGGAGTCACTTAGAAACGGCAGATGGTATTTCTACAGCGCGGTGGCCCATGCGGGTATGAGAAATACCGTATCTGCAATCGAACATGCCAAAAGAGCAGTTGAGTTAGAACCCAATAATGCTGAATACCGCAGATTCCTGACTCAGCTTGAGAGCGGTATGAATTGGTATGCGCAGAGACAAAATACTTACGGATATCAGGCCGGTGGCGCCAGAAATATTTGCGTCAGACTGTGCATAGCAAATCTGTGTCTCAATCTGTGCTGCGGTGGAAGCGGTATTATGTATTGCTTATAATGAGATTATGTATTTTATTATGCATTATGTTTTTATTATGCAATTATGTTTTTATAAGGGTGTTATTATTCGCAGAGGATGATTTTTCCCTCTGCGATTGTCTTTTTTAAATCAACCAGGCGCTGATTCTCTGAGCCGCGGAATTTGAGCATGAGATTTCTTTTTTCATCCACATATTCACCATCTACTAATACGTCAATCAAAGATAAAAGCCTTGAAAGCTCCTCTGCATCTGCTGCGGGAGTACTGCAATCGATGGTTCTGTTTCTGGGAATCTCGTCCAAGGTGGGTACAGAGGAAGAATCCCATATTCCGGCTGAAGCCAGAAGCTCCTCGGTCAGATATCCGCTGAAGCACCAGATGCTTTTATAGGGATAAAGCTGATGTACTCGCTCTGCAATTTTTAGTATTTCCTTACGATTGGCTGGCTCCATAGGTTCGCCACCGAGGAAGGTGATGCCCGCAACATAAGGGGGTGCGAGAGCTTCAAGGATTTCGTCAGTAACTGCATCAGTGTACAGCTCACCGAATTTGAAATTCCAGGTTTCTTCATTGAAGCATTTTTTACAGCAGTGAGTGCAACCGCTTACGAACAGGTTTACACGTACACCGGGGCCGTTGGCTACATCATTCTTTTTTAGTGATCCGTAATACATATTTATCTCCAAATTCAAATGCGGGAAAAAAAGAGCAGGCAAATTTGTCTGCTCTTTTGAGTATTTTAATTGTTACAGAAATTACAGATGGAGAACACGCTCCTTGATTTCCTGAGTACGTCCCTGATTCCAGAACTGAGTTCCGATGTAACCGCAGGTGCGTCTTGCAACGTTGAGCTTGTTCTGATCGGTATTGCCGCAATTAGGGCACTTCCAAATAAGCTTTCCGTCTTCATTTTCATTGATTTCGATTTCTCCATCGAAGCCGCATTCCTGGCAGTAATCACTCTTGGTATTGAGTTCTGCATACATGATATGCTCATAAATAAACTGCATGATAGAAAGTACAGCTTCAAGATTGCCCTGCATATTGGGAACCTCTACGTAAGAGATTGCACCACCGGGTGAAAGCACCTGGAATTTTGACTCAAGAGCAAGCTTTGAGAATGCATCGATATTTTCGGTAACGTGAACATGATAGCTGTTGGTAATGTAGTTTCTGTCAGTTACTCCGGGGATGATTCCAAAACGCTTCTGGAGGCACTTAGCGAACTTGTAGGTGGTACTCTCAAGAGGAGTTCCGTAGAGAGAGTAGTCAATGTTCTCTTCAGCCTTCCAACGTGCGGTATACTCATTGAGCTTCTTCATAATCTGAAGACCAAGCTCCTCGCCCTGAGGCTCGGTAAGCTTCTTGCCGATAAGGCTGTATACACATTCCCAAAGACCGGCGTAGCCGAGAGAAAGGGTAGAATAGCCGCCGGTGAGATATTTATCAATGGTCTCACCCTTCTTGAGACGAAGGAGAGCGCCGTGCTGCCAAAGGATAGGTGCTACATCCGAAACAGTTCCCTTAAGTCTTTCGTGACGAGCCTGAAGTGCACGATGGCAGAGCTTCATACGATCATCAAAGATTTCCCAGAACTTGTCGAGGTTCTTTTCTGCTGAAAGACCGATATCTACGAGGTTAACGGTAACAACACCCTGGTTGAAACGGCCGTAATACTTAGGCTTGCCGTTCTCATCAACATAAGGAGTGAGGAAGCTTCTGCAACCCATGCAGGTGTAGCAGTGGCCTTCACCGTTTTTGTCAATCTTGTTCTGCATCATAATCTTTTCTGAGATGTAATCGGGAACAAGACGCTTAGCGGTACATTTAGCAGCGAGCTTGGTGAGGTAGTAATACTTGCTGTCCTCACGGATATTGTCCTCCTCAAGAACATAGATGAGCTTGGGGAAGGCAGGGGTAATCCAAATACCCTTCTCATTCTTAACACCCTGATATCTCTGGCAGAGCATCTCTTCAATGATGAGTGCAAGGTCATCCTTTTCCTGCTCAGAGCGTGCCTCGTTGAGGTACATAAATACGGTAACGAAGGGTGCCTGACCGTTGGTGGTCATAAGGGTAACAACCTGATACTGAACCATCTGAACACCGTTGCGAACTTCCTCGCGGAGACGCTTCTCGGTGATTGCATCGATTTCAGCATCGGTGATATCTGCTTTGATTTCAGAAAATTCTGCAGCTACCTGCTCACGAATCTTCTTACGGCTTACATCTACAAAGGGTGCGAGATGAGTAAGTGAAATACTCTGTCCGCCGTACTGGCAGGAAGCAACCTGTGCAATGATCTGAGTAGCAATGTTACATGCAGTAGAGAAGCTGTGGGGCTTCTCAATCATGGTGCCGCTGATAACGGTACCGTTCTGAAGCATATCCTCAAGGTTTACGAGATCGCAGTTATGCATATGCTGAGCAAAGTAGTCTGCATCATGGAAATGAATGAGTCCCTGCTCATGAGCCTGTGCGATGTCATTGGGAATGAGGAATCTGCGGGTAATATCCTTACTTACCTCACCGGCCATGTAGTCACGCTGTACGCTTACGATGGTGGGATTCTTGTTGGAATTCTCCTGCTTAACCTCTTCGTTGTTGCACTCGATAAGGCTGAGAATCTGTTCGTCAGTGGTATTAGACTTACGAACCATTTCTCTCTTGTAACGATAGGTAATATAGTGACGAGCGACCTCAAAAGCGCGGCGGTTCATAATCTGATTCTCAACGATATCCTGGATTTCCTCCACGCTGAGTGATCTGTTCATGTTTGATACAGCAATTTCTACGTCCTCTGCGATTCTGCGAATTTCAAGGTCTGACATACGCTCGCTGGGGATAACTGTAAGGTTGGCCTTGGCAACCGCGGTGATAATTTTTTGTGTATCAAACTCTACTTCTGCACCGCTTCTTTTGATGATCTTCATTTGTTTCTCTCTCTCTAAAAAACTATTGTTTTGTCTATTTGTCAGCTAAAAACGGGCAAAATAGCCCATGTAGCCTACGAGAATTTATTTTAACAATATATAGTGGCTTTGTAAATAATAATGGTCTATATATTGTGGGAAAAAATCCGAGGAAAAGTTTGTGCAATATTACGATTTTTATTTTTTGCAATGCATTTTGTTCACTTTTTTTCAGTAATTTTGGAATATGTGCTATAATAAGTGTCGCAAATTGCTTGTATATATATTAAGGAAAGAGGACAGAGATGTTACCTAAGATTGGACGAAACGATCCCTGCTGGTGTGGCAGCGGAAAAAAATATAAGACTTGCCATGAGCCCTTTGATGCGAAGATTAAGAAGTACAAGATGATGGGAGCTCACGTTCCGGATCATTCAATCATCAAGACTCCCGAGCAAATCGAGATGATTAAGAAAAGCTGCAAGGTAAATGTGCAGGTGCTTGATACTCTTGATAAGGAAGTCTGTGAGGGCATGGAGCTTTCTAAGATTGATGATATCGTAAATGAGGTTACCTATGCGGCAGGAGCAATCCCTGCTCCCCTTAATTATGAAGGATATCCCTATAGTGTATGTACCTCGGTAAATGACCAGGTATGTCACGGCTATCCTCACAAGGGGGTATATTTGAAAAACGGTGATATCGTTAACTGTGACTGCTCTACAATATTGAACGGTTATTTCTCGGATTCTTCCAGAATGTACTGCATCGGTGATGTAGGCGAGGAGAAAAAGAGACTGGTTGATACTACTAAGGAAGCAATTTATGCCGGTCTTGAGAAGGTTCAGCCCTGGGGATTTTTGGGAGATGTCAGTCAGGCGGTTCACGATTACTGCTATGACAGAGGCTATACTGTAGTAAGAGAAATCGGCGGACACGGAGTCGGTTTGGAATTTCATGAGGACCCCTGGTGCGGATATTTCTCAAAGGCGGGAACCGATATGCTTCTTGTACCCGGAATGATGTTTACCATCGAGCCTATGGTTAATATGGGTAAGGAGAAGATTTTCACCAACAAAGAAAACGGCTGGGAGGTATATACCGCAGATCATATGCCTTCTGCACAGTGGGAGATTATGGTACTTGTAACCGAGGATGGTCACGAGGTACTCAGCTGGTAGGATAGTATTTTTACGATTTGTATTTTTAGAATTTATACCGGGGAATATGAGAAAAACAGCTCATATTCCCTGTTTTTTTGCACGATTTTGCGTATTTTCTTGCTTTTTTGGTGGCAGTAGTGTAGAGTGATGAAGTTTGTTGTTAAGAAAAGGAAACATTAATGCCGCAGATACAGTTTCGGCAAATATAATTTATAGAAGAAATACAGAGGATTTTATGGCAGAAGAAGCATTTTCAGAGTCGCTTTATGCAGACCTTGATATCAGTGAAGAAATAAAAAGAGCAGTAGCAGATATGGGCTTTGTAAAGCTTACTCCCATTCAGGAGCAGGCTATTCCCGCACTGCTTACGGGCAGAGATGTAATAGGACAGGCTCAGACAGGAACCGGCAAGACCGCAGCCTTCGGACTTCCCATTCTCCAGATGGTTGACCCGAGTGTAAAAAGCCTTCAGGCAGTAGTGCTTTGCCCTACAAGAGAGCTTGCGGTGCAGGCTACAAATGAAATCAGAAATTTTGCAAAATATATGCATAATGTTAAGACACTCACGGTTTACGGCGGACAGGATATTTCAATCCAGATTCGCGGACTTAAGGGGGTGCAGATTATTGTCGGTACGCCCGGAAGAGTAATGGACCATATGCGTCGTCATACCATCAAGATGGATACCGTAAAAATGGTAGTGCTTGATGAGGCGGATGAGATGCTTAAGATGGGCTTTCGCGAGGACATGGAGGTTATTCTCGGGGCAATCGAG
Organism: Lachnospiraceae bacterium; assembly: GCA_024403475.1. Taxonomy (GTDB): domain Bacteria; phylum Bacillota; class Clostridia; order Lachnospirales; family Lachnospiraceae; genus AC2028. The sequence goes on from JAKSRU010000007.1 coordinate 14,540, forward strand.
CAGGAGCATCAGACCTGTCTTTTCTCGGCAACAATGCCGGATGAGATTTTGAAAATTACCGGACAGTTCCAGAATGATCCTTTGTATATCAAGATTACCAAGAAGGAACTGACCATTGATCGTATCGCACAGTACTATTATCCGATTAAGCAGGAGTACAAAACCTTGGCTCTTTGCAGACTGATTAAGTACTACAATTATAATAGAAGTATTGTCTTTTGTAATACCAAGGGTATGGTGGATGAGCTCGCGGCTTATCTGACCAATGAGGGCTATGCTGCGGCCGGGCTTCACGGTGATTTGACTCAGAAGCAGAGAGATTCCGTAATGGGACGCTTCAGAAGCGGAAGTCTGAGCATTTTGATTGCTACGGATATTGCAGCCAGAGGAATTGATGTTGATAACGTGGAATCGGTGTTTAACTATGATATCCCGCTGGAAACAGAGCATTATGTACATCGTATCGGAAGAACCGGACGCAGCGGCAAGGAAGGTACCTCTCATACTCTCTGCCGAAGCAAGGATTTTAGAAAGATAAGAGAAATTGAAGCTACCTGTCATACCAAAATGGAGGAAAAAAAGATTCCGGCTGCAGGTGAGATAAAAAAAGCCAGAGAATTAAAGGTTCTGAATAGTGTGCTTGACCTATATAAGGAGCAGGTGGCAGAAAACGAGGCCGCAAAGCTTGAGGCAAGACTCAATAATGAGAATGAGGGCTATGTAGATACTACAATACAAAGCACTGCCATTGATAAAATGATCAAGGTAATCAAGGTATTTTGTGAAAAGAATGAGCTTGCGGTGGAGCAGTTTGCGGCAGCCTTTCTATTGAAGGAGCTCGGAAGTATTCAGGCATCCGAGGAGGATGAAACAGACATCAATATAGCAGATAAGCCTAAGCATGACAGAAGATCAAGAGGCAGCAGATTCTCCGGAAGCAATATGCTTGAGTACGACGGAGGGGGACGTAAATCCCGCGAGGAGAGCAGACGTAACCGCGATGAGGGTGGTCGTAACCGTGAAGACGGCAGTCGCAATCGCGGGGAAGGCAGACGAGATCGCGGTGATAAAAATCGTGAGGAAAGACGCGGCTTCAGACCTAAGCGCGACGGAGAACAGGGAAAACGCCGCAATGATAAGCAGGAGGAGCGCTACAGCAAAAATAACGGTGCTTCTGAAGGCAGAGGCAGAAAAGGTGTCGACAGAGATACCTCCAAGCTCGGCGGAGACGCAAGAAAGAACATCAAGGCAAAGAACCGTGAGCAGAGCAGACGCGAGCTGAAGAAGGCGGTTAAGGATGTTAGGCTTGATGGAAGCTCTTATAATAAGGATAAACGTCGCAAAGTGCTGGATAAGTAGATAAAAAGTAATAAAAAAATGAAATTCCCGGATGATAATTTGCAATAGGATTGTCATTCGGGAATTTTTGTGCAAAATAGCAGTTTTATATCTGCAAAAACTATTTTTTATTGTTGACAAGAGTACGTTTATGTTGCTATACTCCATACATAGAGCAACCGCTTGCGCAAAAGTGCGCAGACGCTAAAATAACAGACGGAGGAACTTATGGATAAGTTTATATTAAATGTGATCCATCGTCCCGAAATGGTTCCGGAATATTCGGCAACCGTCACAGGACAGGGTAAGGAAGAGGATATCGGAGACAAGGTACTGATTGGTGAATCGCTCGATATTTTCAAGACTCAGCAGAGACTGGCTCATGAGAATGGCCTTAAGTGCACAATTCAGATGACCTATGCGGCATTGTTTAATGAAGAAGCTGTAGAGCTTGCCAAGCAGGACCATGAGAAATACGGAGATGAGATTTCACTCACTCTTCTCGGACTTCCCTGCGAACAGTTCCGTGAAAAATATAAGACAAAGGACTTCTGCATTTGGATGTTCTCAATGGAGGACAAGAAGGCCATTGTTGATGATGTGTTTGGAAAATTTTATGAGATTTTCGGTTTTTATCCGGAATCAACCGGTTCATATTATATGGACGCAGATCTTACTAACTATATCAAGAGTAAGTATCCTTCTGTAAAGTGTGCGGTAGCTACCTGTTGGGAGGAAGGTCCCAAGGCATATCATACCTGCAACAATTCCTGGTATACACTTATGGATGGCGGTCCGTGGGCTCCTTGGATTCCTTCTAAGCAGAATACTCATGCTCCCGCAGCAAATGCAGCTGAGGATTCCGGAATCGTAGCAATTCCTCATCTTTCAAGAGACCTTATAGCATGTTATGACGGAAACGGCTCTAACTTTGGTACTCATCCCCAGAATGTTCTCCGCGGAATGAGCTATGACACCAAGACTTGGGAGTATCCTTATCTTTATAATCTTATCGATCAGTACCGTGATCTTGAAAAGTACAACAACGGTTACGCTTACAACATGATGTTTGTAGGACCCGGTTGGATGAACAAGGCCGGTCGTTGGGAGCAGCCCTATGAGCTTTTGGTGAAGTCATATGCGGATGGCTGTAAGTATTACGGCGACCTCAAGAAGGAAGGCAAGCTTGTGGATATGACCATGTCTGAGTTTGCTGACTACTATAGAGAGAAGAAGGGTGTAAATGCCGGCAATTACAACGAGCCTGAGTGCGCGCTCTGGAGAGATATTCTCTACGGCTCTGACAAGCAGCTTTTCTGGTATTGCGATCCGTATATGAGAGCCTGTGCAAATATGGATCAGGGTGGAGCAATTGTAGACCTTCGTCCTTATGCAGCCAAGCTGGAGTGGCCCGTAGGTATCGGAACCAAGCATGTACAGGATGCTTCTTATCCTTTCCTTATTCAGGAGAAGTACAGAGCCGGTTACTTTACACATTATGCCGGTGCAGGTACCGTAAGAAGTGCAAAGCTTAATTACAACGGTGAAGAGGTAGACCTTTGCCTTACTCCCACTCATGCTCATTTTTCCGAGGAAATGATTGACGGCAAGAAGAATCGTATTCTTACTCTTGATCCTGTGACCATCGAGTTTAGAGATCTCACTATCAAGCTTCAGACCAGGGAATACTTTGAGGAGGGCTCGTCAAATATTAAAATCGAGCGTACTATCCTTGAAATGAGTAACCCTGAGGCTGTAGTTACTCTTGATGAATATATGACTGCCTGCTACGGTACTACCGAGTATCCCGAGGATATGACGGGAATCATCCTTACTGCCAAGAATGCAAGTCAGGTTGAAACCATCAATTACGAGTACAGATGCCGTGATGCTAAGGTTGAGAATGCTACTGAGGTAAGTGCAGTGGTACCCGCTATTGATACATTTGTATCAATGACTCCTTCGGCAGATGCTGTCGGATACATTGAGGAAGGTTATGCATTCTCTCCGATGTTTAAGTTCGGATTCAAGAAGACAATCTCAGACAAGGAGGTATTTGCAACATGGCTCAACTTGGCAAAGGCAAATTAAACTACAGATGTCCCTCATGTTTCATGAGAGACCTCGATATCGATATGTTCTACAACAAGGAAACCGGAATCTACAGTTGTATCCGTTGCCAGTATCGCGGTACTGAGGAGGAGGTTCTTGCCTTCAACGAGACCGTGCGTATGCGCTACAAGGATATGCACAAGAGATTCACCAAGTTCGATTTTGATTAAGCTGTTTTCTTTTTGACAATAGCCACATCTGATATTTGTAAGCTTCAGATGTGGCTATGTCTGTATATACCGAATGCATTTACGGAGATAGTATATGAAAAAGTTTATTAAAGGTATGGATTTGTCGACAATGCTTGAGAACGAGGCATGTGGAGCAAATTATTATGTTGATGGAGTTAAGACTGATATCCTTGATATATGTAAGGCCAACGGAGTGGACACGGTTCGCTTAAGACTGTGGAATGATCCTAAATCAGAAGCCGGAGAGCCCTACGGAGCCGGCAACAATGACCTGGCGGTTACCATCGAGACCGGTAAAAGAGTGACCGAGGCAGGACTGGGGGTTCTTTTGAACTTTCATTACAGTGATTTCTGGGCTGACCCCGGCAAGCAGTTTAAGCCTAAGGCCTGGATGGACTATAATGCAGATGAACTGACACAGGCCATTTATGAGTTTACAAGGGATTCTCTCAAGGCAATTTTGGATGCCGGGGTAAATGTCACGATGATTCAGGTCGGAAATGAACTGTCGAGCGGCTTGTGCTGGCCTGAGGGACGCGTGCCTGAGTATGCCAATATTGCACGCTTTGTCAGCAGCGGAATCAGAGCCTGCAGAGAAATTAATCCCCAAATACCTCTTATGATTCATTTGGATAACGGTGGAAATAATGAACTCTACCGCAGATGGTTTGATAATTATTTTGAAAACGGCGGCGCCGACTTTGAATATATCGGAATGTCCTATTATCCGTTCTGGCACGGCAGACTGGCTGAGCTTACGACCAATATGAATGATGTGGCGCTCAGATACCACAAGGATATCATTATTGCTGAGGTTTCCATGGGCTTTACCATGGAGGATTATGCCTCTTATGAGCAGCTGGCGCCGGAGGACAGAAAGGGCTATGCAACCCGAGAAAAACTACTTGCGGGTCTGGATTATCCGATGACTGTTCAGGGACAGATGGATTTTACGCAGGATTTCCTGACACGTGTAAAAGCTGTCCCGGAAGAGAGGGGCTGCGGATTCTTCTGGTGGGAGCCGGCATGGATTCCGAGACCGGGCTCAGGATGGGCAACACCGGCCTCTCTTAAGTATATGAACGACCCCGGCCCTTGCGGAAACGAATGGGCTAATCAGGCACTGTTTGATTACGACGGCAATGCACTTCCTACCTGGGATATAATCAGAAACTGCTAATATTTTTAGTTATCGTAATAGATACGCATTAATTCTGTCATATATAGTGACGGCGTTAATGCGTATTTTTGTGCAATAGGAAATTTCTCCGGACAAGAGAGAGTATTTTTTGTAAAAAATAACAATTAACGGCTATGATTATTAGCCTTCAAGTATGTTGATTTATATGTGTGTGGTGGTAAAATAAAATTAGGCTAATTGTAACTTGATTTAAAGTATACTAAGGTCGCGAGGAAACTGATGGTAAATTTTTATTACGGAAGTATGTTTGTGGGTGCAATTGTGTGCCTGGTCATTCTCTTAGTCGTATATAAAAAGCACACTACTGCGTCATATGTTCTTTTAGCTACATCCGTTATACTGGCTTGCTTTGCTTATATGCAGATTGGTATGGCTCAAACTGTCGAGACGGCTGTGATGGCCAATCAGCTGCTTTATTTTGCGTGCTTTTTATCACTTTATTTTATGATGAGATGCGTAGCGGATATATGTAAGTTTAAGGTACCCTGGTTCGTACATGTATATTGCGTTGCGGTGGGTACATTCTTTTTCCTATGTTCGTTTTCGGTGGGAAAGAGTCAGTATTTTTACAAGAGTGTTGATATTATTAAAAAATACGGTTCAACTGTGATGGTAAAGGAATATGGAATAATACATCACATTTATCCGTTTTATCTTATTTCGATTCTTCTGTTTTGTATTGTTGTCAGTGTGGTTACGCTTAAGAGGAGGACTGATGTTTCAAAAAGAACCTGCCTCCTGAATCTGGCAATGATGGTTGGCACCTGCCTTATATACGGCATCGAACGACTATTCAAGATGGATATCGAGCTTATGCCGGTAGCATATGTCGGATGTTATGTAGTTGTTTTATTCCAGCTCAATCGTATAAGAATGTATGATTTGAGCAATTATTCTGCATCAGCCATTGAGAACAGTAATGAATTCGGTTTTATTTTGATGGATCATTACGGTCGATTTGAGGCTGCCGATGAATTTGCTATAGCATGTTTCCCTGAGATTAAGAAACTCAAGATAGACAGCTATTTTGACGGTTCGGATTCGGAGTTTTTAACTCAGGTTAAAAAATGGATTGCCGGCAACACAATGGAAGAAACAGGTCATTATGTGTGCGGCGACAAATATATTGCGGCGAGATATACCGAGATTAATGATGTGTCGGGAATAATCCACTGTATCCGTCTGATGGATGAGACCAAGCAACAGCACTATAACAAGCTTATGAGTGAATATAACGAGAAGCTTGAACGTGATGTCAGCGAAAAGACTCAGAAATTCATGAGAGTACAGGATGACATTATTATCAGTATGGCATCTATCGTTGAAAATCGTGACAACAATACCGGCGGTCACATTCAGCGAAGCAGCGCGGTGGTCAAGATATTTGTGGAGCATCTGATGGAGATAAAGTACCTTGACAGCCTGACTGAAGACGTTGCCGGCATGATAATAAAGGCGGCACCTCTTCATGACTTCGGTAAGATTGCGGTTCCTGACTCTATCCTTAATAAGCCGGGAAAGTTTGAACCTGAGGAATATGAGATAATGAAGGAGCATTCAGCTAAGGGTGCTGTGATTGTGGCCAGAATCCTGCAGCATTCTGAAGATATTATGTTCAGAAGCATAGCTGTTAATATTGCGCATTATCATCATGAAAAGTGGAATGGTAAGGGCTATCCGGAGGGACTTACCCAGAAGGAGATACCTTTTGAGGCGCGAGTAATGGCTTTGGCGGATGTCTTTGATGCGCTTGTAAGTAAGCGTGTATATAAAGAAAGCTTTGATTACGATAAGGCCTTCAAGATAATTGAGGATTCTGCGGGAAGTCATTTTGACCCTGAACTCTGCAAGATTTTCCTTGAGTGCAGACCGAGCTTAGAGGCATTGTATGATAGCTTTACCGATTAAAGTTTGAGAAGGATTTTCTGAGTCGTGTAATAATATGTATTCTTAAGTCGTTTGATATAGATGGGGATGGAAATGTCAACAGAAACTAAGAAGACAACAAAAAAGAGCGCACTTGCGGTGCTGCTTGACAGAAACACAAAGGAAATTAACAAAAAACTTTCTATAAGTCTGGCCGTTTGCTCATTGATGATGTGGGCATTGATTTTGATGTCTACAGTCTGGCCGGTATTTGAATTCGGAAAGAACCTTAAGCTGATGATAGCGATACTGGGCTCGATATGTACGCTCAGTCCTTTGCTGTTGTATATACTGAAGGTGCCGGATTTATTCTTGAAAATCTATATTATGATATCGATACAGGTGCTGGTTACAATGCTGGGAACACAGAATGCCATCGGTATCTATATCACCTTTATTTTGGTGCCTATCGCCAGCTGCGCGTATCTTGAGCCGATATTTAACCGCATTGTGACTTTGGCTTCTTACATATCAATGGCTATCAGTCTGTATTTTAATACAGCGGGCAAACTCGAGGTGGTTGCGCAGGGAATACCTCATGCAACTGTCTTCAGAAATTATCTCATTGGTTTCACAATCGAATACATTATTATATCTCTTTTCATGGATGTATTTCTGCGAAAGGCTAAAGCCATTACTGACAATCAGCAGAAGCTTGTTATAGACCTTCAGAGTGAGCGAGAGAGTTATGAACTGCTGCTTCAGGGCTCTAATGACATCCTCTTTAAGTATTTCTATGATGAGGATTCGTTTACTGCCAGTGATTTATTGATTGACAGAAATCCCGATATGATGCAGCCGATGGCTATTCAGCCGTTTACCGGGTCAGAGGAGCTGCCTGAAAGTATATATAATATTATTCATGAATATGCGTCGGAAAAAATAATGCTTTCCGAGACTGTTGTTGAAGTGGTGCCGGAACGTGCGGATAGTCGTAAGCAGGCTGCCGGAATTGATTCTTTGTACTTCGTAGTGGAAGGAAGAGTTATATATGATACCGAAGGTAAGGCCGACAGATTCATCGGTCTTATTCGTGATGTCACGCTTAATATGCGCGATGAGAAGCGTCGCGAGATAGAAAAACAAACGGATAAGCTTACGGGTATGTTTTTCTACGACTATATGAAAAAGTATATCGGTTCGCTGGCAGAGTGCTACCGTGAAGGCATGATGCTTTCAATAACTGTGCTGAATTTTGACAGAATTGTTGAGACCTATGGTTTTATCTATGGTGATGTATTACTTAAAAAGATTAAGCAGATTCTCTTTGATAAAGCAGAGAGACCTGAGTTTTGCTGCAGACTTGTAGGCGCTCATTTCCTTTTCTATAAGCCGGCACTTGATTATGTGGATGGGTTCCAGCTTCAGCAGGAGATTTTGGAGGCACTTTCCAAGATATATGTCGGTGAAAAGGATCCCAATACACTTAAGTGTGATGTAACCTACGGACAGGTTAACATGAATAACATGGACGAGTTTACTCATGTAAACAGGCTTGATTACAGAAAGTCACTCAACCAGAGAAGAACGCATAATCTGTACGATTTACTCAAATTGGATGAACGCGGATTTTCGCGTGCGGAGAGAGAACGTATGGCGGAGTGTCAGATGTTTACCAACTCTGTATCCGATTTGTTAAGAGGAGCTAAGGATGGCGAGAGTACCATCAAGGCAGTAATGTTTATGTTGGCCGACTTCTATGAGTTGGATCGTATTGTTGTAATTCAGGGAAAGAGTAATTTCAACCAGGCAAGTACTATTCTTGAATGGAACTCTAAGCCGGAATATGCTTTGGGAGATTATTTCGGAACCCTCAGGCAGGAAGATACAGACGATATCAAGCGCATATATGATAATAACGGATATTGCACAATATATAAGGATACTGCTGAGAATTACATTAATTCCATGCCCAATGAACAGCTGAAGGCCTTTCACAGGAGGGTTGCCGTTGACGTGCTCTTGGGCGCTCAGCTGTGGCTTCCCATTACCATTTCCGAGGGCAATTACACCGGAGCATGGCAGTTTGATCGTTGTAATGAAAGACATTATACCCCGATTGAAATCTTCTGGCTCTCAGAGGTGGTCAACACAATCATGAACTACATTAGAAGAATGATTTCTGATTCTTCTAACAGAGCTAAAAACAGCTTCCTGACAGTCCTTTCTCATGAAATCAGGACCCCGATGAATACAATTATCGGTTTGTCGGAAATCTTGCTTCGCGGCGAAATGACTCCGGAGCTTAAATGCAATTTGGAAACCATTCATTCTGCCGGTATCGGAATGATTGGTGCTGTTAATGATGTGATGGATTTTGCCAAGATTGAAGCCGGCAAAATCGAGCTCAATGAGTCTGCTTACGATACTTTGGCACTCATGAATGAAATCAACATTTTGCTTCGTAGCAGGGCTAAAGAGAAGGCTATTGATGGCGTGCTCAAGATAAATGAAGATATGCCGAGTTCGTTTATGGGAGATATGAATCGCGTCAAGCAGGTCATTGCTATAATGATAAACAATGCTTTTAAGTTTACCGATACGGGCTATGTGCATGTTAATGCAGACTATGAAGATTTGGGCGATGACCAGGCTAATCTTGTGGTTGTTATAGAGGATTCCGGAAGAGGAATGAAGCCGGATGAATTGAGTACTATGTTTATCGGCTTCGAACAGCCCGAATTGATGAATTGCAATTTCTTTGACGGAACAGGATTGGAATTGGCGGTATGTAAAAAGCTTTGTGATATTATGCAGGGAACCATTGAGGCTACCAGTGAATATGAACATGGCGCTACTATCACCATAAAGATTCCGCAGGGAGTAGTAAATGAAAAGCCTGCAGGGGATTTTGAGGAATACGTACTCAGAAATCACGGAAATGCGGTTATTGATTTCACTGCACCAAGGGCAAAGGTTTTGGTGGCTGATGATGTAGAGATGAACCTTAAGGTGTTTAAGGGACTTCTTGAACCCTTGAAGCTGCAGATTGATACCGCTCCCGATGGCTTGGTAGCTACCCGAATGGCAGAGGAGAAGGAATATGATATTATATTCCTCGATCATATGATGCCGGAGATGGATGGTGTAGAGGCTGCCAAGGTTATCCGTACCAAAGAGGGTAGTGCGAAGCATACTCCTATTATAGCTTTGTCTGCCGACGGAACCGATGAGGCAAAGCAGCTTTATGTCGAAGCGGGAATGGATTGCTTTGTACCCAAGCCTATACGAATGAAGGATATGCTTGATGTGTTGAGAGAATATCTTCCTGAGGAAAAGATTACCGGCTCAGAAGTGGCTGAAGAGACGGAGGATGAACCGATTGTATTCGAGAGGTTCTCATTTAATTACTGGAAGGGTGTAGAATGGTGCGGTGAGCCCGAATTGCTCGACAGTCTGCTGGGCGATTACTACGCGATGATTGATACTAAGGCAGATCTCATAGAAGAAATTTATGACAAGGGTCATATACATGATTTTACAATCGAGGTTCATTCTCTTAAGAGTGCTTCGCGTATGATCGGTGCCGAAGAAATGTCAAAGCGCTTTGAGACACTTGAAATGCTTTCCTCTAATGGTGCTTTTGACATGATTGATAAAATCCTTGCTCCGACATTGAATATGTACCGAGGAGCCAAGGAGGTACTTAAAAATTATGCGAGAGTTCAAAAGCGTAAGACCTTGAATATCAGCGAGCAGGGTAAAAAGGATGCGCTTGAGCTGCTGATAGCTGCGATGGAAGAATTTGATACCGACAAGGTCGATGCGATGATGAAGTCAATATCACAGTATGATTTTACTGATGAACAGCTTGAGAAGGTAGAAAAGCTCGAGGCTTATGTGGCCGACCTGGATTCCGAGAAAACCATCAGTACTGCAAGAGAGATTATCGGAATGCTCAATCCCGCATAAATACAGGTGTTTTTTGAAGCGGGAAAAGGTTGCAAAAAAAAATAAAAAAATATTTGAAAAAAGTGCTTGACCAAAGCTCTATACCGTGATAATATATCAACGTTGTCACGGGGTGTGGCTCAGTTTGGTTAGAGCGCCGTCTTAGGGAGGCGGAGGCCGCAAGTTCGAATCTTGTCACTCCGACGCGTAAATCCTGGAAGCCTAGATATAGGTTCCCAGGATTTTTTTATGCAATAAGAAGTTGCTTTCCTATTACATAAAACGCTCCGCGAGATTCAATTTTATTTGATTTCGGGTTATAATAAAAAGATGGAGGATGGTTTTGAGTATGGACGAAAGAACACTTATAGCGTTTATTGAGCGAATTATTCATAATTGCGGTGGCGATACCATAAAGGCTACCTATTCATTGTCTCAACTCAAGACTATCATCGAAGAGCAGCAGACATCACCTCAGCTCATAAGTATTGCAACCAAGGCCTTGAGAAGTGCCCAGGAGCTCTCGGAATATGCTAAGAAACCTCATATAGATGCAGTAGATTTAGAGGAGGCTGACAGACGTGCAGAGCTTCGTATTAAGCGCGAGGAAGAGCTTAGACAGAGAGGCAGGTGTTAATTATGTTCCAATATATGGATAGTAACTACTGTGTTCTCGAGGATACCTTTATCACCTGGAGTGGTAAGGAGAGTCAGCTGCGTGTTCCGACTGTATTTAACGGCAGGGCAATTAAAAAAATCGGTGCAGGTGCGTTTGCCAAGTGTAACACTCTCAGAGAGGTGTATATCGGGGAGGGCTATGAGGAGATTGGTGAAGGTGCCTTTGAGCAGTGTACAAATCTTGAAAAAGTATTCATACCTGATACGGTAAAAAAAATTAATGCCAAAGCCTTTTATAAATGTGAGAGACTCCAGGTGGTTAGAATGTCTCAACGCCTTGAGGACATCAGTACCTATGTTTTTATGGACTGCTATGCTCTTAAGGAGATACATCTTCCTTCGACGATTAAAACCATGCCACCCGCTATGGCGCCGGTATTCCCGGATGGCACCATCTGCAATGTATATGTGCATTTCAAGACGGATGTTGACAGTTACAAGGAGTTAAGTAAAAAGAAGCTGGCCTTAAGTACAGGGAAGCTTTTGTTTACAGATACCATAGATGAGGTGGAATGGCTGTCTACCTTAAAGTATTTTAATTTGCCCAATCATATAGATGAGTCAATGCATGCGATTTTTTTAGTTGACCAGCCATCTATAGATTTGTCACCTGATATGCGCAGAAACGTATTTTGCTGGGAGGGAGTTCCTGATATGAGCAAGGAGGATACGGTGGTAAGAAAGCTTATAGCCGAGGACAGCAGTTCGTATGTCAATGCTGAGGATGAGAGGCAATGGGTGGCTAATTATATCCGTGAGATTGGTAATCTGCCTCGTAGCTTTTCTGATGCAAAAAATGAGTTGTGCTTTTGTGTATTACAGCAGGTAGATACTTCACTTGACGGTTATATTGTGGAGGGCGTTATCAAGATATACAGAGCCTTCGGTTTTTTCCTGAGTGTGCATAAGATTCTGTATAAGCATAAGTTTTATTATCTGTATTCACGCAATTACCTGTTCGGAAATAAGATGGCAAAACCTGACAGAGTAGGAAACGGGGATCCTGTGTACTATAGGAATGATATGGCAATCTATGGTGACGAAGGACTTATTTCCGACAGAAAAATGTCTGAGGAGATCTATGCAAGGTACAAATTGTTCTCAATACTCTGATGCAGATACCCCGCACACTACTACCATATCGGTGCTGGGACATCCGCTGCGTGTCAAAAATTATATATGCAGTCCTGATGGTAAAAATTACAGAGTCAAGGACAAATCAAGAATTCAGCTAAGTATCATTCCTACATCCTATTGTCCGTGTCGCTGTCCCTTTTGCATTGCACATGCAAGAAGAAACAACAAAGCGGTATTGGATATAAAAAAGCTCGAGACCACCTTAAGAAGGCTAAAAGCGGAGGATTCAATTCGCGGAATCAAGATAACCGGAGGAGAGCCAATGCTACATCCGGAGTTAACCTCAGACATAATTGATATGATCTACGATATCTGGGGAGATGAGTATTTTGAGGTTAGTCTGGATACCTGCGGAGTTGACTTAAAGGGACTGATGGATATAAAGAAGCTTTCGCGCCTCGACCAGGTACATATCAGCAGACATCATTATGATGATGCAATCAATAAATCAATTTTTAACGGACCTGTGCCCGGAATGAAGGAGCTCAAGGAAGCTATCGGAAGCGTGTCCTACAAGGATTTATTTATTGTTAACTGCATGCTTATGAAGGATTACATAGGTACGACAGAGGAGGTTCATAAATACTTAGATCATGCTATCGATATCGGGTTTGGCAAGGTGAGCTTTATCACCGGCAATCCTATTAATTCATTTATCAGTGAGCAGGCTCTTGACTATGAAGCATTGATAAAAGAAGACGATAGTTCATTTATGTTTACAAGGGGCTTTTTTGACTATGATATCTGCAGGTGCAGGGACGGAGTGTACGTGTCTGACGCGGGAGATATTATAGAGTTCTACGGAAGATGCACCTTAAAGGATGGAGAGGATTATGCCAGAGGGTTGGTATATTGGCCTGATAACAGGCTCACCATCGGATATGGCGGAGAAGAAATAATTGGAGTTTGATATTGGCTATGTCAGGTATTCAGGAAGACTTAGTACAATTTAAGATAATGATGCTTCGGGCGATGCCTTTTTACGGGGACATAATGACCAAGCTTTCGATAGTAGAGTATCCTTCTATACCTACTGCTGCTACGGACGGTCTCAGAATTATGTACAATGCAGACTTTATGAAATCGCTTGACGTTGCGGAGCGTAACTTTGTGTTCATGCACGAGGTGTTTCATGTCCTGTTAAGGCACACTGTCAGAAAAAAAGAACGAAATCCCAAGCTTTGGAATATCGCAGCAGACATTGTGGTAAATGATATGCTTAAGCACAGGCTTGAGCCTAATATGAATAAGGCAGGTATACCCTTTAAGGCCCCGAAAAGCGGAGTTTTTGCGGAGGTGACATTTTCCGAGTCTGTAGAGACAATTTATGATAAACTTGTACAGGATAATGCCGGCAGGAAAGAGTCGGATAATCGTGTAAAGGTTCGTGACAGATATTCCAATTATGGAAAAAGCAGTACACATGAAATTATATCACGGCAGGATTTACGGCCGGAGGATATTGTTATTAAAATTGGTGACTGCGAGCCCGGAGGAGATTGCCTGAGCGGTAAATACCACAGTGCAAGTGAGCTTCTGGATGATGATAAGGTCAGAGAAATTTTGGCCGGGCTTGTACGAGAGGCGACCGCCAAGGATAATGTCGGAAGGTCGGCTACAGGCAGCTATTTTATTCCGGAACCGGTGCTGGATATCACAAAGGGCAAGGCACTGAATTGGAAAAGTATATTAAAAAAATATATGATTCAGAGGCAGTCAGATGACAGCTCTTATGCTACTCCCGAGAGAAAATATATACATATGGATTTGATTTTGCCGGGACATTGTGAGGATGAGGAGACTATTGAGGAGGTATGGGCTTTTGTCGATACCTCAGGCTCGATTGCTACAGAGCAGCTTCAAATGTTTTTAAGGCAGCTGTATGTGATTGTAAAGGACTGCGGATGTGTGCTTAATTTGGCTTATTGGGATACTAAAGTGACTGAAGTTTACAGAGGAATCGACAGGGCTAAGGATTTGGAGCATTCGCTTCCACACCATTCCGGTGGAACGGATATTAATTGTGTCTATGAATGGATGGTGCAGGAGAAGGTTAAGCCGGATGTATTGCTGATACTTACAGACGGATATTACGGATATCTCAGAGATGAATACAGAAGCGCCAAGCTTCGAAAAAATACAATTCAGATTATAAACGGTACACCTATAGTGACAGATGATATACTCGCTGTCGGAAGAGTGACGAGCTTGTAGAGGAAAGATAATGACACTCAATGATTTTGGAAAAACGATAGAGTTTAATATAGAGCATAATCTTAAATACGCAGTGTTGGGACTGGGTGCTCCCGGTGTAGGTAAATCTCAGCTTATCAGACAGATAGGTAAAAAATACGGCTATAAGGTTATAGACTTAAGACTGGCCCAGATGTCAGAGGTAGAAATAGGCGGATTGATTTATCCCAACGAGAGCAGAACCAAAACTGTATGGCTGGCTCCCGAGGTGCTCCCCAATGAGGAGAGAGACGGTGCCAATACTATTCTTTTGCTGGATGAAATTACCTCCTGCTCAAAAAGAGTTCAGGTAGCGGCTTATCAGCTTATTCTTGACAGAAGGATTGGTCAGTACACTCTTCCGGAGGGCTGCTTTGTAATTGCGCTCGGCAACAGAGAGGATGATGACGGCGTATATATTCAGCTGGCAGGTCCTTTGGCCGACCGTTTTGAGATTCACTATATTGAGCCGGATTTTCAGAGCTGGAAAAATGATTTTGCAATACCTACCGGTGTGCACAGATATGTTATTGATTATCTGTCTTTTAAGCCCTCGGCACTTCATACCCAGGCGCAGGAGGGGGAGGGCGCAATGATATTTGCCACTCCGAGATCGTGGGATAGAGTAAGTGATATACTTAAGTATTGCGATGATGTTTCTAATCCTGTTATCTACAGCAAAATTATCGGTAACATAGGATCGCGTGAGGGAAACCAGTTTGTAGAATTTTGCGAAAAGCAGAGCAAGATGGTATCTGCAGATGATTATATCTACGGAAAAAAAGCTGCACCGAAAAAGCCTGAAGAGGTATCTGTTTTAGTCAACTCTATGATTAGAAAGTGTGATTTCTTAAAAAATGTCGAACATGCTTCGGCATTAAGCGCACAGGACAGAGCTTTAGTTGAGGATGTTGTTAAGGCTTTGGTCAAGCTTCCGCAGGCAGAGTATGCTGTGGTGGGTCTTAAGGGAATTCTTGAGATTAACCGCGAACCTGCACGTGAGATATGCTGCGAGCTTGATGATGAGGATTTAAGTAAGTTTATTAATAATAATAGCTTTGCCCTCGGTCTCAGTGGTGATAAGAAGGCCGGAGTAAAAGAAAAGAAGAGCTGGATGTCGCTCTGGAATTAGGGGTAACAATGGCAGAAAAGAAAGCGAAAAAAGAGAAGAATAGCAAGAAGGGTAATGTAATTACCGGGTATATAAGAAAAAGAATGAAGCAAAGAGACAAGGCCAGAAAGGAAAAGAAAGTATTTTCAGGACTTGATAAGCTTCCTAACGGCAAGGCTTCAGATAAAGTGATTCCCGGCTGCCTGGTGCTTGAGGGAGGCGCATTAAGAGGCGTATATACCAGTGGTGTGCTTGATGCATTAATGGAGAATGACATCAATTTGTCAGTTGTAGTGGGCGTATCAGCCGGAGCTCTCAATGGTCTTAATTATGTATCGGGACAGATTGGAAGAAGCGCCAGAATAAATCTTGCCTACAGACATGACTCTCGTTACTTTGGCGTAAAAGCAATTCCGAGGAATAAGAGTATATACGGCTTCAAATTCTTGTTTGATGAGTATGATGCTATGGACCCCTTTGACTATGATACCTTCAATAATTCCGAGAGACGTTTTATAGCCGCTGCGACCAGCTGCGATAACGGACAGCAGGTTTATTATGAAAAGGGTAAGTGCCCCGATATAATAGAAGCCTGCAGAGCTTCCTCAGCAATGCAGATACTTTCTTTACCGGTAGTGGTAGACGGAGTGAAATGTCTCGACGGTGGTGTGAGCCGAAGAATTCCGATTCAATTTGCGATTGATGAGGGCTTTGACAAAATAGTGGTTGTCAGAACCAGAGACAGGGAATATCGCAAAAAGCCCAAGATTGCAAGGAGTCAGGCACTTGTGTACGCACAGTATCCCGAGTTCGCCGATGCGCTTCGTCACAGTAACCTTGAGTACAACAAGGAATGTGATATTATCGAAAAAATGGAAGAGGAAGGAAAACTTTTTCAGATTATACCGACGAAGGTGGTTGAGGTCGGCAGACTTGAGAAGGATATGGAAAAGCTGGGAGCCTTGTATTATGAAGGATACAATGATGCATTGGCGGCCATACCTGCGCTTAAGAAGTATTTGGAGCTTGAATAGCTCAAAAAGAGTTAATGTATTAAAGATTTAGTGGGGACTTATGAAAAAAAAGGTTTCGATGTCAGTTAAAACTATAGTGTATGTTGTGTTCTTTTTGGCGGCAGGATATTTTGCCTTCATATTCGGAACACAGTGGCACAACTATATGCATCCGATGGATATGTCAATGATAAGTAAAGATTCATTGACACCCAATATGTATGTCAAGTGCGATATTGGTGTATATCTCGGTGAGGAGGAGTGCTGTGAATACATTGTAGGACTGTATGATTATCATTATTATGATGTACTGCTTTATGATGGAAATTATCTCCGAGTGGGTGTGTACGATTTAGGCCTGTATGACAGACTTCAGGGAATGGGCAATAACGGAGATGTGGTTTCCTTTGTGGGTAAGGTAGTAAAGAGAAATCTGACTGCTAACGAGGAGCGTTACGAGCCTTTAGGAGTAAGTACCGGTAGAGTGATTTCGTCGTATTGTATTGAGCAGACTGTTGATGGTGCTGCAATGAACAAATGCCTTATTTGCCTTTTTGCAGCAGTAGTGTCTCTGTTTGGATTTATCGGAAGCTTCAAGGTCAGATATTATGGTGAGGAAATCCTTGATTCGAATGAAGCATCCGGCTCGGAGAATGCCAAGAGCGGACAGGGCAAAAAGGAAAAGCCCAAGTATCAGAATCTTGATTATGAGTTGGAAGTGGCTAAAAAACGAATTGATAGAATTCAGCATGAAATCGAGCACCACCGAAGACTTTTAGTACCCGGAATTGCTTTGTTGATTGTAGGAGTTTTCCTCATATTTTTTGCAGGACGTGACTATATTATATTAGGCGCGGTTGTCATCCTGTACGGACTGATAAAGATATGGAAGGTTTTCTTACATTCGGGCAGCAAGCTGGCAGTAACTTTTTCAGAAGTATTCTCAATAGATACATTGTATCGCCAGTTAAAGCGCGCAGAGGCTAAAAAGAGCGAAATAGAGACTCTCCTGTGTGAGAAAAACAGCTCGGATGAAAAGAAGCTTACTGCTATGGGACGAGTTAAGGATAAGGCGACTATTATTGACTGCGGTTCTTATTCGGATGCATTTATGATTCCGGTTAAGTCTGATACTCTGTACGGCATTAAGTATGGCGAGGGGGATGTTGCCAATTTTATGATTGTTACCGATGAGTTTTTCAAGGAAGAGCAATATCTTCAGTGGGGCAATAAGAAAAAGGATTTATCAAGAGTATTGGCACAGGCCGGCAGAGACTTTTTCTTTATACATTTTGAGGATGTAGATGCATTGTGGATGATTGCCAATGATGAGGATTACAGTGTTGCACCGGTAAGCATATTCAGACTGTACAGTAACGGCAATATCAGCCAGGATAATATCAACATCGGCCTTGAGTATAGAGAGGGTGAGGTCTTAAATCCCAAGAGATTAAGGTTAAGAAGAGCTATCTATTGCCTCGGACCGGTTGTGACTACAGCAGAGTATTATCTCAACAATCTGGCTAAGCCTCAGATGATTGATGACGGTAATAAATATTACTACATTGATGAAGAGTATGTGAGAGAAAACTTTGCAATAAACACAGATATACGCGCATGGCAGGTCCCCGCACAGGAAGAGGATATCGACAAGAGTATCTCAACCTGTCCTATTGTAGAGGTTCCGAGGGGAACACGCTTTACACGAATGAGAGTTCCGCGAAGAGCAGCGCATTCATACATTGATTTATATTTGGAAAATGATACCATCATTCGTGTGATGGAGGAACATCGCACAGAGGATAAAGAAACGCTGCAGATAATGCTGGATGCAGAGAAAAAGCAGTTCTCGTATGTTGAGGTATAAGGAATAGGTATGAC
>JAKSRU010000070.1 GCA_024403475.1 Lachnospiraceae bacterium
CTATCCTCCCCCCCTCATAAGAAACACGAATGCGTCTTGGAAACAAGGCGCATTCGTGTTTTTGAAATATTTTTATAGTATTCGCGAATATTTACGAACTAATTATGTTGACAGTGAAAGCGAATAATATGTAATATATTTATAAAACTACTTGCCAATAGCCTATAAGGAGCTGAAATGTCTAAGTTGCTGATTATAAGAGAAGAACGCAAGTATCTGACGACTTCTCTTCTGGATCATATAAAAGAATATGAACATGATGTTGTTGAATATGAGCCGGACGTCAAACAGCTGAGTTCAATGACATTTAAGCCTGATGCCTGCCTTATTTTTGTTGAGGCATCAATTGCTGAAAAGCAACAGGCATTGGTTTATTTAAGAGACCTTGCGGTTGAGAAGGATATTCCTATCTTCCTGTTGGGTTATCCGATTGATATCGAAGGTGTCAGGGGAATTATTAACGGTGCTATTATTCAGGAAGAAATTTTCCGCCCCTTTGATGTAAAAGAGATTTCTGCACATATAAATGAATTCTTGAAGTCTCAGACCAATAATATAAAGAAGAAGATACTTGTTGTTGACGATTCGGGTGTAATGCTTAGAAATATCAAGAATCTGCTCGGACAGAAGTATCAGATTATATTGGCTAATTCAGGCGCTATGGCGGTTAAGTACTTATCCTTGGACAGACCGGATTTAGTATTGCTTGATTATGAAATGCCTATCATTAATGGTAAGCAGGTTTTGGAAATTATCAGATCTGAAAAAGATTTTCAGGGAATACCCGTTATTTTCCTTACCGGCAAGAACGATCGAAATACTATCATGGATGTTATGGCTCTCAAGCCCGAAGGATATTTGCTTAAGTCTATGACCGCTGATGCATTTATCAACGCCATTGATGAATTCTTTGAAAAACGCAAGAGAATTGGCTGATAGTGCTAAAACAAAATTCAATATATGGTATAATATAAAGCAGTTATGAATTGTATTAGTGATACAATCTGTAGCTGCTTTGTTTTTTGAACGAAGGTAATTTATATAAGAAGGTGAGGGACAATTTATGAAGCTTTCTCAATTAATTGAAAAAATACAGACTGAGATGATTATCGGCTCGGGAGATCCTGATATTACAGGTCTTGTTTTTGATACACGCAAGGTTACTGAAGGATGTGCATTTATATGTATAAAGGGTGCGAATTTTGACAGTCATGATGCGGCTGCAGAGATGATAGAAAAGGGAGCAACTGTAGTGGTGGTGGAGCGTGATATGCCGGAACTTGCAGGCAGTAAGGCAATCGTGCTCAAGGTTGATGATACCAGATATGCCAGAGCCTTTATGGCGGCTGCCTGGTTTGGCAATCCTGCCACGAAGCTTAAGACTATCGGTATCACCGGAACAAAGGGTAAGACCACTACAACCTATCTTGTAAAATCAATCCTTGAGCATGCCGGAATAAAGACCGGATTGGTGGGTACAATTGAGACTATAATCGGAGAAGAAAAAATACCTGCCAAGAACACTACACCTGATTCCTATGAGCTTCAGGAAACCTTTGCTAAAATGGCCGAAGCAGGACTTGAGGCTGTTGTTATGGAGGTTTCAAGCCAGGCCCTTATGCAGCACAGAACCCAGGGCTTTGTATTTGATATAGGTATATTTACAAATCTTTCAGAGGACCATATAGGTCCTACAGAGCATGCAAGCTTTGAGGAATATCTGCAGTGCAAGGCATTGCTGTTTAAGCAGTGCAAAAAGGGCATCATCAACGGAGATGATCCTCATGCAAAGGCTATTATCGAGGGACATACCTGTGAAGTGGAAAGCTACGGAATAAATGAGGGCAATGACCTTGTGGCGGTAAATCCGGTGCTTGATGATGAACCGGGGCATCTCGGAGTAAGCTTTGAAACAAAGGGACTTATCGAGCTTGAAGTTAAGCTTCCTACCCCTGGCAGATTCAGTATTTATAATGCACTTTGCGCTATTTCAATCTGCAGACATTTTGGCGTTGCGAAGGAGGATATTGTTACAGCTCTTTCGCAGGCTCATGTTAAGGGCAGAATAGAGAAGGTTAAGGTATCGGATGAATTTACTCTTCTTATAGACTATGCACATAATGCCATGGCATTGGAGAGTATTCTTACCACACTGAGAGAGTACAATCCCGGAAGACTTATCTGCCTGTTCGGATGTGGTGGCAACAGATCAAAAACCAGAAGATTTGAGATGGGAGAGGTGAGCGGCAAGCTGGCCGATTTTACAATTATCACCTCAGATAATCCCAGATTTGAGGAACCGCTTGATATCATTGCAGATATTGTGACCGGAATTTCCAAGACCGATGGAAAATATATACAGATTCCCGACCGAAAGGAAGCAATTCGTTACGCTATAGAAAACGGTAAGCGTGGAGATATTATTGTTTTGGCCGGCAAGGGACATGAGGATTATCAGGAAATAAAGGGTGTGAAGTATCCTATGGATGAGAGGGTTCTCATTCAGGAAATCCTCGATGAGATGAAGTGAATAAAGCACGGAGACAGTAGTGAAGAATTACGAGTACGCAGAAGTAATAATTGATATATCGTTAAATAATTTAGACAGGCCCTTCAGCTATCGTATACCGGAGGCTCTCAGAGAGAAAATCGAAATCGGAATGAGAGTAGTTGTGCCCTTCGGACAGGGCAATACTCCGAGAAAGGCTTATGTAATAGCCTTGAGAGAGGACGTGGATTTTGACCCTGCACGAGTTAAGGACATTCTTGAGATTGCCAAGGATGCGGTTTCAATGGAAGAAAAGCAGGTCGAGCTGGCGGCGTTTATCAGAAAAAATTACGGCGGAACAATGAACCAGGCACTGAAGGTAGTGCTTCCGGCCAAGGCTTCTGTTAAGCAGCTTACCTTTAGACAGATAGTGCGAAACATGAGCCGCGAGGAGCTGATATCGCTTAAGGGAGAGGCAATAAGAAAGCACAGAAATGCTCAGTTGAGATTGTTGGACGCTCTGTTGGAGCAAGAAGAGATACCTTATGAATGGGTAACCGGAAAGCTCGGAGTAAGCGGTCAGACCATCAGTAGCCTTGAAAAAAGCGGAGCCTTAAAGATTAACACTACGACAGAGTACCGTAATCCGGTGCATATCAATGCCGGAGAGGATAAAAGATCGACTCTGAGCGAAGGACAAAAACATATTGTCGATGAAATAAATGCTGATATTAATAACGGTACCCCCGGCAAATATCTGATTCACGGTATTACCGGAAGCGGTAAAACCGAAGTATATATGGAACTGATAGAGAAGGTGGTAGCAAGGGGACAGCAGGCTATTTTCCTTATCCCCGAGATAGCGCTTACCTATCAGACACTCATGCGTTTTTTCAAGCGCTTCGGCAATCGTGTAAGCGTGCTTAATTCTACACTTACACCCGGTGAAAAATACGATCAGTGTATGCGTGCGGCTACAGGTGAAATAGATATTGTAATCGGTCCCAGATCCGCGCTTTTTGTACCTTTCCCGAATTTGGGAATGATTGTAATCGACGAGGAGCATGAGGCCAGCTATAAATCAGAGCTCACACCTAAGTACCACGCCAGAGAGGTGGCGCAGCATTTGGCAGAAAGCTCGAATGCAGCACTGGTGCTTGGTTCGGCGACACCTTCATTAGAGGCATATTACAGAGCAAAAAAAGGGGAATACAGACTTTTTGAACTCAAGGAAAGACTGACGGGAGGTTCTCTGCCGGTAGTATCGGTGGTGGACCTGCGAGACGAATTAAAAGCAGGTAATCGTACTATTTTTTCGAGAAGATTACAGGCATTGATAAAGGACAGACTGTATAAAGGAGAGCAAAGCATTCTCTTCTTAAATCGCAGAGGTTATTCGGGATTTATATCCTGCAGGTCCTGCGGAGAAGTAATTAAGTGTCCGCACTGCGAGGTTTCTTTATCCGAGCACTACGGCAATAAAATGATATGTCACTATTGCGGCTATGAGACGGTAAAGCCTGAGCTGTGTCCTTCATGCGGCGGTAAGTATTTGGCAGCCTTTAAGGCGGGTACGGAGCAGATAGAAGAAAAACTCAAGGAGATGTATCCCGATGTCAAGGTACTTCGTATGGATGCGGATACGACCAAGACCAAGGATTCCTATGAAAAAATTCTTTCAGCCTTTGCCAATGAAGAAGCGCAGATATTAATAGGAACACAGATGATTGTAAAGGGCCATGATTTCCCCAAGGTTACTTTGGTGGGAGTGCTGGCAGCGGACTTGTCGCTTAATTTATCGGATTACAGAGCAGCAGAGCGAACCTTTCAGCTCCTGACGCAGGCAGTCGGACGAGCAGGACGAGGAACACTTCCCGGTGAAGCGGTGATACAGACCTACAAGACAGACCATTATGCGGTGAAGCTGTCTGCCCTACAGCAGTATGAGGAGTTCTTTGAGGAAGAGATAGCCTACAGAGAGATGCTGGGGTATCCTCCGGTGGCACATATGCTGGCAATACAGGTGTTTGGTCCCTACAAGGATAAGGCTGAACAGCTGGCAGGTGATTTGGCCCTGCTCGGACGACAGGCGGGAAGGTGCGTAATACTTGGCCCTACTGCGGGAAATATCAGCAAGGTAAAGGATCTGTACCGATTTGTGGTGTATGCCAAGGCAACAGAGTATTCCGAGCTGGTAGAGCTTAAGGATATGCTTGAGGAGCGACTTAAGGCAAACCCTCCGCAGAAGGAATATATTCAGTTTGACTTCGATCCTATAAATATGCTGTAGAATTGATTTTTGACACTGATATCATTAAATGATAGATTATTAATGTTGGACTTTAAATTGTAGTAAAGCGGTTGGATAACCGATGAAAGGAAAATATAATGGCAATCAGAAATATTAGGGAATTTGGTGATCCCGTATTAAATAAGGTATGCAAGGAGGTTACAGAGGTAACTCCCAGAATCAGAGAGCTTATTGAGGATATGCTGGATACCATGTATGCTGCTAATGGCGTAGGTCTTGCTGCCCCTCAGGTTGGCATTCTTAAGAGAATTGCAGTAATTGATACTACAGGAGAGGACCCCTATATTCTTATAAATCCCCGTATTGTAGAGCAGAGCGGAGAGCAGACCGGTTCTGAAGGCTGCTTGAGCTATCCCGGTAAGGCCGGTACAGTTACAAGACCTAACTATGTAAAGTGCACTGCTTTTGATGTTGAGATGAAGGAATTTACCTTTGAAGCAGAGGGACTTTTGGCGAGAGCTGTATGTCATGAGCTCGGTCACCTTGACGGACATCTCTACACAGAGTATGTAGAGGGTGATGTATACGAGGTTAAATACTCGGAGGAAGAAGAGTAATGAAAATTGTTTTCATGGGAACACCGGATTTTGCGGCGGCAGCCCTGAAATCCCTTATAGATGCGGGACACGAGATTGTTCTCGTTGTTACTCAGCCTGATAAGCCCAAGGGAAGAAGCGGACAGCTTCAGACCTCACCTGTAAAGGACGTGGCAGTCGATGCGGGTATTCCTGTGTTTCAGCCTGCTAAGATCAGACTTCCCGAGGAGGTCGCAGAGCTTAAAAAGTATGATGCGGATGTCTTTATAGTGGCTGCATTCGGACAGATTCTTTCACAGGAAATTCTGGACATGCCCAAGTACGGATGTCTGAATATTCACGCTTCTTTGCTGCCTAAGTACAGAGGAGCTGCACCGATTCAATATGTAATTGTCAATGGTGAGGAAAAGACAGGAATAACCATTCAGCAGATGAACGCCGGTATTGATACAGGTGATATTCTCTACACTGTGGAGACTGATATTGCTGAGGACGAGACCTTTGAAACCCTGCATGACAGACTTACAGAGCTCGGTGCCAAGGCAATCACAGATATGCTTCCTTTGCTGGAGCAGGGCAAAATCGTGCCCGTTCCGCAAAATGATGCGGACAGCTGTTATGTTAAGATTATTCGCAAGGAGCAGGGCCATATCGATTTTTCACAGTCTGCTATTACTATCGAAAGATTGGTGCGCGGACTTAATCCCTGGCCCAGTGCTTTTACCTTCTGCAACGGAAAGCAGATGAAGGTATGGGTCGCTAAGGCTATAGAAGACGGAAGCAGTGCAGCTGCAGAGGAATGCGGAACTGTTGTTGCTGTGGCTAAGGATTCCATAGATGTACAGACCTCATCCGGAGTACTCAGAATATATGAGCTTCAGCTTGAGGGCAAGAAGCGTATGACAACACAAGCATTTTTGCTCGGTATGAAGCTTCCTGTAGGAACCAAGCTTGGCTAATTTACGGATTGATATATTAGTATATATCATATGATTTAACAAATCCGATTAACAAGGGTTAATGATGGAAAACACAAGAGAAATAGTGTTAGAGGGGCTCCTTACGGTTGAGAAGGAGCTTTCTTTTTCTAACAAGCTGGTAAGCGACATTTTAGACAAATATGATTATCTCGATTCCAGAGACAAAGCGTTTATAAAAAGAGTGTTTGAGGGTACCATCGAGAGAAAAATAGAGCTGGATTATCATATTAATAATCTGGCCTCTGTTCCTGTGCGTAAAATGAAGCCTATGATTCGCTGCATAGTGCGTATGGCGGCTTATCAGATTTTATATATGGATAATGTGCCTGACAGTGCCGCAATTAACGAGGCGGTTAAGCTGGCAAAGAAGAGAAAGTTTGCAAATCTCTCAGGTTTTGTAAATGGTATATTGAGAAACCTTTCAAGACAAAA
The DNA here is from genome assembly GCA_024403475.1 of Lachnospiraceae bacterium. Taxonomy (GTDB): domain Bacteria; phylum Bacillota; class Clostridia; order Lachnospirales; family Lachnospiraceae; genus AC2028. Next base: position 6,748 of record JAKSRU010000070.1, read on the forward strand.
GGAAGAACTTAAGTGGCCTGATAAAAAGAAAAATCCCGTGGAATATCTGAATGTGAGGTATTCGGTTCCCGAATGGCTGGTTGAAAAATGGCTGGCAAGATTTGGCTTCGAGGATACAGAAAGCCTGCTGGCAAGTCTTTTGGAGATTCATCCGGTATCTCTCAGATTCAGAAGTAATATGAAGGATGAGGAACGCGAGGATTATGTGAGCCGTATCAAGGCATTGGGCGTTGAGCTTGAGCAGGATAGCAGGCTTAAATATGTATACAGAGCATCTCATCTGGATAATATTCGTGAGCTCCCGGGTTACGAGGAGGGAGCCTTTGTAATACAGGATGTCAGCTCGTGCCTCGCGGTTGAAGCAGCAGAGATTAAGCTCGGTGATTTTGTGGTTGATGCCTGTGCCTCTCCAGGAGGAAAAACACTTCTTGCTTCTGAAAAGACAGGAGAAACAGGCAGGGTAATATCAAGAGATATATCCGAAGCAAAGCTTGTAAGGATAGATGAAAATACAGAAAGAATGCAGGCAAATAACATATCTGCTCAGGTATGGGATGCATCCGTATTCGATGCAGAACTTGAAGAAAAAGCGGATGTGCTTATTCTTGATGTGCCCTGCAGCGGACTGGGAATTCTCGGAAAGAAGAGAGATATTAAATATAACGCCACACCGGAAGGTCTGGCAGAGCTTTCAGGCATACAAAAGAGTATAGTCGAGGCTTCCTGGAGATATGTGCGTAAGGGCGGGACACTTTTGTACAGTACCTGCACAATCAATCCGGATGAAAATGAAAAAATGGTGGAATGGATTTGCAGCAAGCTGCCGTTTTCTGTTAAGAAGGGCCCTGTTCAGCTTTTGCCCAACAAGGATGGCTGTGATGGTTTTTTCTATACTGTATTGAGCAGAAATGATTAGCTTTGCGTGCTGATGATAGATGTCTGAAACAGGTATTTTATTGTGATGATGTTTGATGCCTGAGATTAGTTTTTTATAGTACTGATATTGTATGTTTGATTTATGGCATCACAGTGAGGAAATATGGATCTTCGTTCACTTACTTTGGAAGAATTAAAGACAGACTTGGCGGAGCATGGGGAGAAGGCTTTCAGAGCCGGCCAGATATATGATTGGGTGCATAAAAAATGTGCTGCAAGTGTTGAAGAGATGACAAATCTCTCAAAGCAGCTTCGCGAGAACCTGAAGGAATGGTATGAATTTGAGGAATTTGAAATCGCCAGATGCCAGATTTCGCAGATTGACGGTACCAGAAAATATCTTTTTGCTCTTTCTGACGGCAATATGATAGAGAGTGTACTGATGAGATATAAGCATGGTAACAGTGTATGTATATCTTCTCAGGTTGGCTGTCGTATGGGCTGCGCATTTTGTGCCTCAACCCTCGACGGATTGGTGAGAAATCTTACTGCGGGAGAAATGCTCGGACAAATATACAGAATTGAACATGACACCGGCGAGAGAGTGGCCAATGTGGTTGTGATGGGCAGCGGCGAGCCGATGGATAATTTCGATAATATAGTCAAATTTATCGGAATGCTTACGGATAAGAACGGTCTGAACATCAGCCAGAGGAATATCACGGTGTCGACCTGCGGATTGGTGCCTCGTATGAAGGAATTGGCAGAAAAGCAGTTTCAGATTACTCTTGCTCTGTCGCTTCATGCCACTACCGATGAGCGTAGACGTACACTGATGCCCATAGCCAACAGATACAGTATTGAAGAGCTGATGGAGGCATGTAAATACTACTTTGACAAGACGGGAAGGCGCATTACCTTTGAGTATAGTCTGGTGTCAGGAGTGAACGATTCCGAGGAAGAAGCAACTCGCCTTGCGGCACTTGCAGGGCCCGTTCACGCGCATGTAAATCTGATTCCTGTTAATCCGATTAAGGAGCGAAGCTTCCTTCCTTCGGATCAGAAGCGAATCCGCGCGTTCCAAAATAAACTTGAAAAAAACGGAATTAATGTTACTATAAGAAGAGAAATGGGACGGGATATTGATGGCGCTTGCGGTCAGCTCAGACGCAAGGTACTAGAGGAATCCCGGGACGGAGAGTAATCAGTGCTTACCAGTTTTTCCAGAACGGATATTGGAAATACAAGAAAACTAAATCAGGATTACATATATACTACACAGGACAAGATTGGTAATCTGACCAACCTGTTTATCGTTGCCGACGGAATGGGCGGCCATGCTGCAGGAGATTACGCATCGAGAACTGCAGTTGAAACAATAGTTAAGTATATTGAGAATTCATTTGAAAAGAATTCCCTGAAGTTGCTGACCAAAGCAGTTGAGACAGCCAACAATGAGGTATATACCGAAGCCTTGCTTAACAGAAGGCTCGAAGGTATGGGTACCACTATTGTGGCTGCGACTTTTGTGGGCAGATATCTTCAGGCTATTAATGTTGGTGACAGCAGACTGTATATTATCCGAGACAAGGAAATCAGACAGGTTAGCGTTGACCATTCACTTGTTGAGGAAATGATTAAGAGCGGCGGTATTGCCCGTGAGCAGGCGCGTAATCATCCTGATAAGAATATAATTACAAGGGCTGTCGGTGTGAAGAGCACTGTTGAGCCTGATACATACACCGAGGAGCTTAAGAACGGAGACTATGTTCTTTTGTGCTCTGACGGACTCACCAATATGGTGCCGGATGAAGAGATCGCAGAGATTATCGTTAAGGAAGAAAAGGTTGACGAGGCTGTTAAAAAGCTGATTGAAAAAGCTAATGAGAACGGCGGACGAGATAATATTTCTGCTATGCTTGTTAAATATGAGGCGTAAGTCGGAAGCTTTTCGACACGACAAAGAGGATTTTAGGGAACTATGATAAAGATTGGAATGGTTATAAACGATAGATATGAGATTATCGAGAAGATTGGTACAGGCGGAATGTCCGATGTATACAAGGCGCTCGATACTAAGCTCAATCGAAATGTTGCAGTTAAGGTGCTTAAGCAGGAATTTGGAGACAATGAGAACTTTGTATCTAAGTTTCGTGTGGAGGCTCAGGCGGCAGCAGGCCTTATGCATCCCAATATCGTTAATGTGTACGATGTAGGTGAGGAAGGCGAGATTCATTACATTGTAATGGAGCTTGTAGAGGGTATTACCCTTAAAAAATATATTGAAAAGAAAGCACGCCTTACTTACAAGGAGGCTGTTAGTATTGCTATTCAGGTCAGCCTTGGTATTGAGGCGGCTCACGGCAATCATATTATCCACAGAGACATTAAGCCTCAGAACATCATTATTTCAAGAGACGGTAAAGTAAAGGTTACCGATTTCGGTATTGCAAAAGCAGCAACCAGTAACACTATTACTTCTAATGTAATGGGTTCTGTTCACTACACATCACCCGAGCAGGCCAGAGGCGGATATTCAGATGAGAAGAGTGATATCTATTCACTGGGTATATCTATGTTTGAGATGCTTACAGGACGTGTTCCCTTTAACGGTGAAACTACTGTGGCAATCGCTATCAAGCATATTCAGGAGGCTATGCCCTCATGCAGAGAGTATGTTCCTGAAATTCCTCAGTGCGTAGAGTCTATTATATACAAATGTACCGAGAAATCTCCTGACAGAAGATATCAGAATATGCAGGAGGTTATTAAGGATTTAAAGCAGGCTCTGCTTACTCCCGAGGTGGACTTCGTAGACAGAGAATCAGCTGAACTTATGGGAGGAACCCGTGTTGTCTCTGAAGACGACATGGCTCAGATCAAGAGCAGCAGAAGCGGAGCAACCGTAGAAAGCGGTAATACCGACCGCCTTATGACTTTAGCACCCGGTGTCGGAGCTGCGGTAAAGGCTAAATCGGCTATGCCCGACGAACAGGTATATGAGCCTGAATACAGAGAAGATGTATATGCCGGAAATGAGTATGCGGACGACGCTCAGTATGAGGGCGAGAATTATAATGCTGAAAACGGCGAATACTATGAGAACGGATATGACGGCGAGGACTATTCTGAAGGATATCAGGAAGGATATTCTGACGAGCAGTATGCCGAGAATGAATACGTAGAGGAAAAAACTGTAAGAGCCGGCAAGAAGTCAAATGGCAGCGGTCTTGAGGATGAGGATGATTACAATCCCAAGGTAGAAAAGATTACTACAATAGTAGCGATTGCAGCCGGTGTTATTATAGTAGCCCTTATTGTTGTATTGCTTATTACAACTATTAACGGTTGCTTCTCATCACCTGCCCCTGTGCCCGATCAAAATCCCGGAACAAACACAGATACCTCGCATGTACTTCCCGACCCTGATGATAGTCAGGAGCAGGAGCCTGAGGTTAAGAAGGTAACCGTTCCCAAGATGGTTGGCGAAAAGGTTGATGAGGTAAGAAACCAGTTGTATGGTTTAGGACTTTATACTTCTGTTCTCTATGAGACTTCAGATACCGTTGAGAGCGGAAGAATTATATCTGCAAGCGCCAATGAAGGTGATGTCCTTGATGCCGGTACCACTGTAGAACTTAAGGTAAGCAGCGGAAAGGGCGGAGTAAAGCTTCCCAATGTATCGGGAATGACCTACGAGTCAGCATACAGTGCATTGATTAAGGAAGGCTTTACTGTATCTAAGAAGGAAGAGTACAGCAGTACTGTGGAAGAGGGTTATGTAATTTCTCAGGATCCCGCAGCTGCAGATAATATTCCTGTTGGAAGCCAGATTGTGCTGGTTGTCAGCAAGGGTAAGGAAAATGTAAAGGTTCCTAATCTTCTCGGACTTAACGAGGAAACTGCTACCATCAGCCTTGTTGAGGCCGGACTAAAGCTTGGTACTATTACAAAGGTTAACAATGAATCCTTCGATAAGGATTTGGTATGTCAGCAGAGTGTTAACAGCGGTTCTTATGTTCCTGAAGGAACAACTATTGATATTACCATCAGTCTCGGAACAGCGGTTAAGACCTATAAGTATGAGGCTAATATTACTGCTCCTACTGCTGAGGAATGTCCTCAGTACAAGTCAGGAACAAGTGTTAAGGTGGTTCTCAAGACTTCAGATGGCAAGGAGCTTCTTAATACTACCGCGACTAATTTCCCTATTACAGGAAGTTATTACGGACTTACTTCTTCAACCGGTACAATAACTATGACCTTTACTATTACCGAGACTGTTGATGAGGACGTACCGATAGTGGATGCGGAAGGAAAGCCTGTTCTTGATGAGAACGGTGTTCAGAAGACAGAGAAGAAGCCTGTTCAGAAGGAAGTTGAGAAGAGTGTTACCAGAAATGTTACCTTTGTTCAGGAATAAGCTATATTAACGATATATCGTCATGATGTGTTTTTAGGAATTAATATTAGTATTTATGATTATTGATGAAACAAAAATTGATGGAAAGATAATCAAAGGAATCGGCGGTTTTTACTATGTAAAGACCGCCGATGGCGTTTATGAGTGCAAAGCCA
>JAKSRU010000071.1 GCA_024403475.1 Lachnospiraceae bacterium
TTGCGGGTGATGATATTACACAGGGTCTTCCCCGTGTAGAGGAGCTTTTCGAGGCTCGTAAGCCTAAGGGACTTGCTATTATCGCTGAGTTCGGCGGACACGCAGAACTTCGTGATACCAAGAAGAAGCGTGAGATCGTTGTTACCAACAAGGAAACCGGTGAGACCAAGACTTACCTTATCCCTTACGGTTCAAAGATTAAGGATCGCTACAATGCAGAGGGCGGAATTGATATCGAGGCCGGCGATGAGTTGACCGATGGTTCAATCAATCCTCATGATTTACTTAAGATTAAGGGCGTTCGCGCAGTACAGGATTACCTCCTTAAGGAAGTACAGCGTGTATATCGTCTTCAGGGTGTAGATATTGCCGACAAGCACATTGAGGTTCTTGTTCGTCAGATGCTTAAGAAGGTTCGTATCGATGAGAGCGGCGCTTCTGAGTACCTTCCCGGAACAATGGTTGACTTCATCGATTTCGAGGATCTCAACGAGGCACTCATTGCAGAAGGCAAGGAGCCTGCTGAAGGTCAGAGAGTAATCCTTGGTATTACCAAGGCAGCTCTTGCTACTGATTCGTTCATGTCAGCAGCTTCATTCCAGGAGACCACCAAGGTTCTTACTGATGCAGCTATTAAGGGCCGCATCGATCCCCTTGTTGGACTTAAGGAGAACGTTATTATCGGTAAGTTGATTCCTGCAGGTACAGGTCTCAAGAGATATCGTAACACCGGTCTTACCACCGATATCAATGACACTATCGATTTCAGTGATTTCGAAGATGAAGAGATTTCTGACGAGGTTGTAGTTGAAGGTGCAGAGTCTGAAGAGTAATTAAGTTCTTCGACTTTGATTGATTAACAAATTAAAAGTGGCAGTTGAAAGAAATTTCAACTGCCACTTTTTTGTTGACTTATAGACTTATAGGACAAAATGTGTTGGTCAAAACGACTTATAGGAGAATAAGTTCTGATCAAAACAGGATTAATCTTCGATTATAATTGCATTTCTGTTGATGTTTTCAACATACCATTCTTTGATAGAGTAAAAGCCTGAATCAGCATCGGTAGGATAGAGTATATCAATGGTTACATACAGGTTCTGGGTGTCGTTGACCTCCACGAAGAAGGAACGGTATGTGCCGGCTTCCTCGAAATAATCCTCACTTCCGGAGCAGCTGCGATAGAGAGCTTCCAGTTCGTTGTCGATTTGGGAGATAACTCCTTGAGCGGTGTTACAGGCCTCATAGTATTCAGTCGTTCTTGACAATACCTTATCGTTAAGCTTCTTGTCGGAATTGGCGCTTACATAGGTTAATACTGCAAAGGACACAAGACACAAAACTGCAAAAATTAAAAGGATTGATGTAAGTCCCGGATTAATATTAAATTCTGATGAAGAACCATTTGATTTGCTCTTTGGAAGCATCAATATGTTCTTAGGATTTTTGGGCTGTTTCATAATGCTGAGATCCTGTCCTTGGTTAATTAATTGGGGCTACTGAGTGTAGCGGGCTTATTTACTACTAATTCTATGCTGTATATCACATTATTATTTACAACGTCATCAAGAGTAGTCTCAACTGCATAAAAGGATGCATTGCCTTCGATGGTACCGTCATGCACATTAGGAGCTGCAGTAAGCTTTGCAAAATAACAGTAATTATTAGCGGAAGCCACTGAGGGAGTAATAAAGTTGTAATCCTTGTCCATATAAAGCATAATCTGTTCGCCATCGCTGTCTGCATACTCGGGAAAGTAAGTTTCAGCAATTTTATCAATATCGCCGTTTGTGGCATAAAAGCTCTCGGAAAGGCTTCCTAAAACGATTATCGCATGATTTTCAGATATGGTTTTATTACTGAGCATATGAGCCTGGACGAATACCTGCGAGCTGATTACAGCGCATAGTGCAAAAAAGAATATGCAGATAATCATTTCCATTAGCAGTATGCTTGATCTGGAGTGCTTCATATTAAAACCTCATTCCGCAGCATTTATCATAAGCGCTAAGCTTGATTAACGTGTACGGCTTGATTAATGTGTTTAGTGTGATGTTAATAGCTGCTTAACAAAAGAGTAGTATCTGTATTGTCATTGTAGACAAGAGTGGTCTGTATAAGACCATTTTCTTTCATCGTAAAAGTTACCGAATTGAGCTTGGTTATCCTCTGACCTGCAGCAAGTATCGCTGAACCTAAATCGTTGTCTGCTGTAGTATGCAACTCACGAAGATAGCCGTCATAGTAGTATAGATAAGTGACGTATTCTGTAGAGTCTACAAATTCGGTAATTGCGATGGCGTCTGTGTCCATCAATTTGGTCAGTTCAATATTTTTTGCATGGCGAACCTTTTCGGTGAGATAAGAGGTTGAGGTTCTCATCTCATAATTGGTGCGCATATTATCGACAGTGTTTTGATATATCTCTGAACCCGCGGTGATTAGGAATAGTGATGACAGAGCAAATAGACCTAAAAGAGCGAGGACAAAGATGACATCAACAATATGTGGTTGTTTGCGATTCATAGCTTTCTCCTATCAGTCTATCATTATTATTCCTGTTCTATGCAGGACTATATATTCCGGATAAATATTAGAACCGTAATAGGTGTAATTAACAATGTACTTTTCATGGTCGTAGGTGAGACCGTAATGGCTGGTGAGATAATTCAAATCACTGGGGTAAGCACCCTCTACAGCGTAGCATTGAGCTATGCTTCGTTCCAAGGCGGTTTCAAGGCTTTCCATCTGCTTGGCCTCAGTGGTCGCGGATACGGAATTAATGCCTCTGATGAACAGTACCAGCAGGAACACAAAGAAGACAATGGGTATCACCTTTGACAGATATTTAATTGCAGGAAAATGTGCTTTTTCAAATCTGTTCATTATAATCTCCATTTGATTTTATTAAATGAGAGCACGCTATGCAGCGCATCCCTTGCGGATGACACAAATAGCGTTGTGTGAAAAATATAATATTTGTCACACAAATCTCCATTTGATTTTATTAACCGATGCTCGACATAATTCCCATAAGAGGAAGAATTACTGAAAGCAAAATCATTCCTACGATAAGTGAGAGGATGATTACCAGTGTGGGCTCGAGGATAGAAAGAAGATTCTGGATTTTCTTGGTAGACTGGTTGTCGTATGACTCTGCAATTTTTGCAAGGACAATGTCGGGATTACCGCTGGTAAAGCCTACCGATACCATCTGTGAATAAAGGCTGTTGAAAATCTGCGCATTCACAAGACCTTCAGAGAAATTAGCTCCCTTCTTAAGCTCCTCAATGCATATATCAATTTTGGCTTCCATACGAGGATGCTCAACCATCATGCGGGCCATATCAAGGCTTCCGTAGGTTTCCATACCGCTTGAAAGCGCAATTGAAAGAGCACTTGCAAAACGCTGGCAGGCAACAGACTCGTAGAAATCTCTGGTAAGAGGAAAATCCACAAGAAATTTCTTGGTAAGCTTGCGGCCGCGTGCAGTGTGATTGGCAAGCAGATAGAGAACAATCAGTACGCCCAGTACAATTGTAATAATAATCGAATAGTTGCTGAGACTTTTTCCCATGCGGAGCATTGAACCCGCGAAACCGTCCATCTCGGTACCCAACTCGATAAATACCTGTTCAAAGATAGGCATAACCTTGCTGATCAGTATGATGATGATTACAAGCATCATAGCAATCATGATAATGGGATAAGTGAGTGCGCCTCTTAAGTTTTCGCTGACACTTTGCTCCTTTTCGTAGAAATCTGCGAGAGCATTCATGCAGGCATCTACAGTTCCCGATTCCTCGCCGAGAGCAATCATATGAATAACGTAGTCCGGGAAAACACCGGTTTGCTTGAGTGCCTGATTGTAGTGGTCACCGTTTTTGCAATAAAAACGAATCTGTTCGAGCAATGCTTTTCCGTTCTCATCCTTGCAGTCATTGATAAGTATCTGCATACCTTCAACAGGCTTGATTCCTGATGAAAACAGCAGGGCATTCTGCCTGAAAAAAGAAGCAAGCTCCTCGTTTGTTAACATATAGGTTGTTTTCTTTTTCATTATCTGTGAGTCTCCTCTAATAAATCTTTTGAAGGACATAATTGGTTCCGTCACCGATGAATTTTTTCAAGGTGCCTTCATCGGTATTAGCACCGAAGGTGGGATCGACAAGTGTCCATTCATTTCCTGTGAATTCAACAACACCGTTTATCCAACCACGGTCCTCTATATATACGCTCAACCAAGCGTGATAAGCATCCGAAGCATAGCCAACCTCAAGTCTTGTGGGAATACCCTGACTTCGAAGCATACATACCATCACGGCAGCATAGTCAAGGCAGATACCCTGACCGGTGGCCAGAGTTTCATCGACATCGGATACATATCCTGTCGGAGGAGATTCGGCCTTCGCATAGTCGTAGGTTATGTTTTGAATAATATAATTATAAACAAGGGAAACTGCATCCAAATCACTATCGGCGGATTCAACCAAAGTGGCACCGTAGCTGACGCAGGTGCTGTTTTCATCAAAATAGACATAGTGATTAGGATAAAGATACGGTTTTAATTCATCGGCAATGGCAACTTCAATGGTATCATAGAAGGCTGTGCTGTATTCGGTATCCTGAATGTTTTCATAGATTCCGACATTGTATATGCCGTTGCCTCCGGTCAGAGGAAATGAGGAATAATCACCTATAGAAATGTCGTAGGTATATTGAACTTCGTCGGGACCGGTGATTCTTAATTTGACCTTTTGTGAAGTGCCTGTATACTTCACACATATATAGCCCTCGCTGTTGTTGGAATAATCAACGATGGCAACGGAGTTTTCTTTGACAAGAACACCGTCTGCGGTGGGCTTTAAGACATGAATTTCATTAGAACGACTGCCCTTGGTGCCGGTAGAAACAGGCACACCCGAATCGGTAGTAGTAATAACATTGACATTGCTGCCGGGCGAGGTAGGAACGGACGGTTTCCCGCCGGAGGTACAGGATGTAAAAATGAGCGCAGGTAATAAAGCTGCAATAATATATGCGGTTTTCCTGCCGATTTTTACCATTAACTATACCATTTCCCTGTGCGTCAATTTTTTACCAACCGGCCCGAAGGCGAATTATCTTAATATAATTATAAGAAAAAAAACATTGATTGAAAAGTACATTAAAAGTATATTTATATAAGTAGGAAACTTTTTTTATGATATCCGAAAGAGTTATGCTTTTAAGCGATAACTCAATCCAAAATCGGACGGAGAATTAAGGGAAATATGAAAATTCTTGTTACGGGAGTCGGCGGTCAGTTAGGCCACGACGTGATGAATGAATTGGCAAAAAGAGGCATTGAAGGTATAGGCTCCGACATTGCTCCCGAGTATGCCGGAATATCAGATGGAAGCGCTGTAATAAATATGCCTTATGTAAGTCTGGATATTACAGATGCTGATGCGGTAGACAAGGCTATAACGGACATAAAGCCCGATGCGGTTATTCACTGCGCAGCTTGGACTGCCGTGGATCTTGCTGAGGATGAAGACAAGCAGGATAAGGTCAGAGCTATTAATGCAGGCGGAAGTGCAAGCATTGCGAAGGCTTGTAAAAAGATAGATGCCAAGATGCTTTACCTGAGCACCGACTATGTATTTGACGGTCAGGGAACTGAAGCCTGGGAACCTGATTGCAAGGAATACAAGCCGCTTAATGTGTATGGTCAGACCAAGTATGAGGGTGAGCAGGCTGTGGCTGCGGCCTTGGAGAAGTACTTTATTGTTCGTATCGCCTGGGTATTCGGCTTGAACGGTAAAAACTTTATCAAAACCATGCTCAATGTCGGAAAGACACATGATACCGTAAGGGTTGTCAATGACCAGATAGGTACTCCTACCTATACCTATGATTTGGCAAGACTTCTTGTAGATATGATTCTGACAGACAAATACGGTTATTATCATGCTACCAACGAAGGCGGTTTTATCTCATGGTATGATTTTACTTGTGAAATCTACAAGCAGGCGGGTATGAAGACCAACGTTGTTCCTGTTACTACTGCAGAGTACGGATTGTCAAAGGCGGCAAGACCTTTCAACAGCAGGTTGGATAAGAGTAAGCTTGTAAGGAACGGCTTCGAGCCTCTTCCTACCTGGCAGGATGCGCTTGGCAGATATCTCAGAGAAATCGGGGAAATACAGTAATCGCCGGTTATTGAAAGCTTCCCGCGATTAGGCTATTATAAATACACTTAAGAACAGATAAGGAATTACAAAAATGAATGAAGCATATGTAGAATGTCTTGTAAAAGGCAAGAAAAACGTTAAAGCACAGGTCGGTAAGTATGCGCTTATCGTCTTAACCGTCGCACTTTGCGTAGTGGCATTTATCTTCTTTAAGCTCTGGATTGCAATTTTTGCAGTAGCAACTGCTGCACTTGCATATTATGTGGGCGGATATGTCGGAGTAGAGTATGAGTATCTCTACCTTGACAAGGAAATCACCATTGACCGTATTTTCAATCAGGAGAAGAGAAAGAGAGTAGAGACTATTTCTTTTGAAAAGATTGAAGTTGTAGCCCCCATCAAGTCATATCATCTTGATAAGTTCGGCAAGGTCAGTGATAAGGCTAAAAATTACGGAATCGGTGTAGAGGAAAAGCCCGATCGCCGTTATGTTATATTCCTTGAGAACAGGGAGCAGATTATCTTCAGCCCCAGCGAGGAAATGGTTAAGGTTATGAAAAATGCAGTGCCCAGAAAGGTATTTAACGATTAAATACATCAGTCATTTAGCACACTAAAGTATGAATTCGCGAAGGATTTGCATTTTACACACTTAATTATCAGAAAATTCTTTTTTCTTGTATAATGTGTTGCTTGAAAAAAGCTCTGAAATGATTTATAGTATTAAAAATTTTCCAAAAAAATAAAAACAATTATTCACAGGAGGCAGAAAATGGCACAGATTATTGGTGATGGTATCACATTTGACGATGTGTTACTTGTTCCGGCTTATTCTCAGGTAGTTCCTAACCAGGTTGATGTATCTACTTGGCTTACCAAGAAGATTCGCCTTAACATACCGCTCATGAGCGCAGGTATGGACACCGTTACCGAGCACCGCATGGCTATCGCTATGGCAAGACAGGGTGGTATCGGTATCATTCACAAGAATATGTCAATCCAGGCACAGGCAGAAGAGGTTGACAAGGTAAAGCGTTCAGAGAACGGTGTTATCACCGATCCTTTTTCACTTCCTCCCACAGCAACACTTGCTGATGCAGATGCTCTCATGGCTAAGTTCCGCATCTCAGGTGTTCCTATTACAGAAGGTAAGAAGCTTGTTGGTATTATCACCAACCGTGACCTCAAGTTCGAGACTGATTATACCAAGAAAATCAGCGAGTGCATGACCAGCGAGAACCTCGTTACCGCTAAGGAAGGCATCACTCTTGAGGAAGCTAAGCAGATTCTCGGCAAGGCACGCAAGGAAAAGCTTCCTATCGTTGATGATGATTTCAATCTTAAGGGACTCATCACTATTAAGGATATTGAGAAGGCTATCAAGTATCCTCTTGCAGCTAAGGATTCACAGGGAAGACTTCTCTGCGGTGCTGCAGTAGGTATTACTGCTAACTGTCTTGAGAGAGTTGACGCTCTTGTTAAGTCTCATGTTGATGTTGTTGTTCTTGATTCAGCTCACGGTCACTCACAGAATGTTCTTAACTGTGTAGCTATGATTAAGGAAAAGTATCCTGAACTTCAGGTTATCGCAGGTAACGTTGCTACCTATGAAGGCGCAAGAGACCTTATGAAGGCCGGCGCTGATGCAGTTAAGGTTGGTATCGGACCCGGATCTATCTGCACCACTCGTGTCGTTGCAGGTATCGGTGTTCCTCAGGTTACAGCTATTATGGAGGCTTACAAGGCTTCTAAGGAGTTTGGTGTTCCGATTATCGCAGACGGTGGTATCAAGTACTCAGGTGATATCGTTAAGGCCATCGCAGCAGGTGGTGCTGTCTGCATGATGGGTTCAATGTTCGCAGGATGCGAAGAGAGCCCCGGAGACTTCGAGCTTTATCAGGGAAGAAAGTACAAGGTATACAGAGGCATGGGCTCTATCGCCGCTATGGAGAACGGTTCTAAGGATCGTTACTTCCAGGAGAATGCTAAGAAGCTTGTACCCGAAGGAGTAGAAGGACGTGTTGCTTATAAGGGCAGCGTTGAAGATACTATCTTCCAGCTTCTCGGTGGTATCAGATCAGGTATGGGATATTGCGGAGCTGCTACTATCCCTGAGCTTACCGAGACCGGCAGATTTGTTAAGATTTCTGCAGCATCACTCAAGGAGAGCCATCCTCATGATATTCACATCACTAAGGAAGCTCCCAACTACAGCATTGAAGTTAACTAATTTATGTGCTTAGCATTAAGCAAAAATTGGTGATTTATATGTAAATATGGAAGTCGCTTTCAATTGAAAGCGACTTCTTTTTGTGTTAAAATTAACTCTGACTAACTATGCCCTTAGGCGGGTAACGCATTTGGTATCCGCAGAAGGACTGAATTCGTAAGGCATACGAGAGAGACGCTATGGCAGAGTTTATTGGTATTAGTGATATTATCGGACAGAGCGAATTAAAGCGTATTCAGGAAGAGTACTGTAAAATTAGCAATGTTGTCACGATATGTTTGGATGACCAACTGAATATTATTCATGCTTGTGGTGAATTGACCGGAATCACTGAAGATTCTGACTGGAGCAGCCAGATTATGGCCAGTGAAATGATTGGTGAACTGGTTGATGCCGTGGGCGGAGATTCGATTGAGGATGTAAGCTTTTTGCGTGCTGAGCCGGAGGAAATGCCTGAGGGATTGTGGCTCGGGGCAATGTCTATTCGACTCAAGGGAAAGATTATGTCCTATTGGATTGTGGCAGCTACCGGAGTTTTTTCAGAGGGTGAATTTGCTGACAGACTCGATTTGCTCAGAGATACCTGCAGTGCGCTTTATTCAGGAAGAGTATTCCAGATAGATGCGGAGCTGGAGAGTCTTAAGAGCAACAATGCAAAAGAAGAGATTATTCAGGCATATCATACACTTGAAGCTACTACACAGATACTTCAGTTGCTTGACAATAACTCGCGTTCTGAGGCAGTTATGCTGCAGTGGCTTCAGATTGTCAGAGATTATATAAATTCAGAATATGCTCAGATTATTCGCGTTGAAGATTCCGGCGAAAAGATGGAAGTGATTGCAGAGGTTCACCGTCAGGGTATGATGCCTGCTTTCAGAGAGCGAGAGGTGAAAGCATATTCCTTTGCAAATTCAGATGCTCCGCTTATTGTGTCATCAGAGAGTGTCGGAAAAGCGGAAAACAAGGATATTGCCGATGCGGGAATCACTGCACTGGTATTATTACCCCTGGTTCGTCGCCAGGACGGAAGCGGAATGATGTATGCTTCTATCGAGTACAGATGTGGTGACCACAGCTGGTCTCGAGATGAGCTTAAGTTTATTTCAGATGCTATCAGAGTTATTCAGAGCCATATACTTGCAAGAATCAATAAAAATTCGCTTGCAGGCTCATTGCGTGCTCTTGAAGAGATATTAAACAATGTAGGCGCAGCAGTTTATCTTACCAGCAATATTAACGGCAAGGTATTGTTCTACAACCGTATGCTGATGGAAACCTTTGGCGAGGAATGGGAGAACGGCAGACTTCAGCTGATGATTTCAAACGGCGCTAATTTTGCAAGCTCGGAATGCTCCTTTGAAATTTTTAACGCAAGAAGCTCAAACTGGTATGATGTAAGCTACAAGCCTGTTGAGTGGGTTGACGGTACAGAAGCAATTCTGTATTCGATGACTAATATAACTGACCATAAGCTCTATCAGAGAAAAATAGAGCGTCAGGCATTCACTGATTTCCTGACAGGTCTGTATAACCGTATGTGCTGCGAGCGTGATTTAGCGCGCCTTGTAGATGCTACCAAGCGTGATGGTTCAAGTGGCGCATTGATTTATCTTGATTTGGATGATTTCAAGCATATCAATGATGGAATCGGACACCAGTACGGAGATGTGCTTCTCAAAAACATTGCGAATGCGATGAGAGGAGTACGAGGCATAGAGAACACCTGTTATCGAATGGGTGGAGATGAATTTGTCATTCTCGTACCTCCGGCTGCATATCCGAGACTTGATGGTATTCTTGAAGATATTAAAAATATATTCAGCAGTCCTTGGTATCTAAAGGATGCGGACTATTACTGCACTACCAGTATCGGTATTGTAACCTTCCCTAAACATGGTGATTCTGTTCCTGACCTTATCAAGAAGGCAGATATTGCTATGTACGAGGCCAAGAAGAGCGGTAAAAATCGCATGGCCAGCTACAGTGAGGGACAGGATTCTACATCAGGCAGACGTCTTGATATGGAAAAGAATATGCGTGATGCCGAAAACAGTGACTACGAGGAATTCCTGGTATATTATCAGCCTATTATTGATGCTGAAAGTGATGGCAAGAGATGTCTCGGTGCTGAGGCCTTGGTTCGCTGGGACAGTGAGCAGATGGGCTTTATGTCACCGGTAGATTTTATTCCTCTTGCAGAGTATCTGGGACTGGTTAATCCTATTGGTCAGCATGTGCTTGTCAAGGCCTGCAAGACCTGTAAAAAGTGGAATGACAAGGGCTTCGATTACATGAAGGTAAACGTTAACCTTTCAGTAGTTCAGCTGTTACAGAACAACATAGTTGAACTGGTGGAGGAGGCAATTGACATCAGCGGAATCAATCCCAAGAATCTTACTCTTGAAGTAACAGAGAGTCTTGCTATTAACGATATGGCAAGAATGATTGGTATTCTTTCTCGTATCAAGGCGTTGGGAGTATCGATTGCATTAGACGATTTCGGTACAGGATATTCATCATTGAACCATATCAGAGAAATTCCTTTTGATGTTATCAAGGTGGACCAGAGCTTTGTTAAGGACCTTGCAGAGAATGCGTATTCTCAGGCCTTCGTCAAGATGGTTGCAGAGCTTGCCGAGACCATCGGAGTAAAAATCTGCGTTGAGGGAATTGAGACAGAAGCCCAGTATGATGTGGTTAAGCAGTTTAAGATTAAGTATCTTCAGGGATATTTGTTCGATAAGCCGCTTACTCAAAAAGATTTTGAGAACAAGTATATCAACAATCAGGAACCTATTAAGTGATATAGCGGAGAAATCCGTATATATAAATTTTTATTTTTATTAAAAGGAGACTATCATGAGCACTACAATGAAGCAGGAACTCAGTACAAACGCTTACCCCGGAAGAGGTATCGTAGTAGGTGTTACTCCCGACGGTAAGTCAGCAGTAACAGCTTATTTTATCATGGGACGCAGCTCTAACAGCCGTAACCGTGTATTCGTTGAGGAAGGACAGGGAATCAGAACACAGGCATTCGATCCTTCAAAGCTTGAAGATCCCAGCCTTATTATTTATGCTCCTGTAAGAGTGCTTGGAACAGATACAATCGTTACCAACGGTGATCAGACTGATACTATTTTTGACGGAATGTCTAAGGGAGAGACCTTTGAGCAGTCTCTCAGAATCAGAGAGTTTGAGCCCGATGCTCCCAACTTCACACCCAGAATTTCAGCTGTTATGCATCTTGCAGATGCTAAGTTTGCTTATGAGATGTCTATTCTTAAGAGCAATCACGGTGATCCTTCTTCTTGCCAGAGATTTACATACAGCTATGAGAATCCCAAGGCAGGCGAGGGACATTTCATTCACACCTATATGCACGACGGAAATCCCCTTCCCAGCTATGAAGGCGAGCCTACCATCGTAGATATCGAGAATGATATGGATGCATTTACAGATATGCTTTGGACTAATCTCAACGAAGAGAATAAGGTATCTCTTTTTGTAAGATATATTGATATTGCTACAGGCGAGACCAAGACCAAGATTGTTAATAAGAATGTGTAAGAAAGGTGATAGAAGAAAATGAGCGAAATTCAGTTAAAGTATGGATGTAACCCCAATCAGAAGCC
>JAKSRU010000072.1 GCA_024403475.1 Lachnospiraceae bacterium
TATGACACTGCAAAGATGGAGGCATTCCTTCTTCCTGCAGGTACCGGTGTTGAAATCTATGGAACTACCCTTCACTATGCTCCTTGCGGAGTTGACGGTGCAGGCTTCAGAGTTACCATCGTTCTTCCCGCTAAGACCAATGCACCTATCGAGAAGGAGCATGTTGCTAAGAATGCCAGCGCTTGCGTAAACGAGGATTCACTTCTTATGGCTGTTAACAAGTGGCTTATTGCTCACAAGGATGGCGGCCAGGCTGAAGGCGCTTTCATCGGACTTAAGGGTGAGAATCTTACCGTATAATTTATCGAAGATTTGATAAAATATTGATTGAAGGTATAGGGCTGTGCAGATTGCACGGCCCTTTATTTGTGTGAATATTCGGACTTGGAACAGGATTTATAAAGAAAAAACGAATAATTTGTTAAAAATATCAGAAAAAACATTAAAATTTTGAAGATTTTTGATTGATTTAACAAGAAAAATCAAGTATAATATGCATTAATCAAATAGCCAAAGCAATGGAAACATTGTGACGGAAAGCTATAGGGCCTTTGATATGGTAGCCAGTTGCAAATTTTTTTGAGGACACCATATTTGTATAGGTGTCTATTTTAGTTATTTGATTCAAAATGCGTATAATCCTTATATTTCGGTAGGATTTGAAAAAGAGAGAGAGAAAAGAATGGCTGAGGCTTGGAGATTCCCGGGCTTCGGCTTTTCTTTTGCAATGAAAAGGGTTGACACAAACAGTTGCTATACTGTAAAAAAATCATTAGATTATTGTGTGCATCGGTGAGTATCGCCGATGCGGTTTTGAGGTATTTATGGAAAAATATATGCCAAGGGATATACTTGAATATGTACTTGATGAGAAGCTGGAAGCCGATTTTTTGACTGCGATTATGCTTCATAAGCAAAATTATTCCATCGCAGAAATTGCTGACAGAGAACTCTGGACGGTTGATGATAGATGCTATATTAAATCGTCAAGCTACGGAATCAATATTGAAGTTCCGGATGCGGAGATTGTATCGGCTATAAGAAACAGACAATATGTCAGCGTGTTTCTGTCAAAATCAGGAGAAGACAGACAGCTTCATTTCTTTGTTCATAAGTGTATGATTGATGAAAAGAAGAATAATGAGGAATTGATTGCTGAGGAAGTGGTGCAGTATATGCTTCTTAAGACGATTGTAACTCTGCGTCTTGATACACCGGAAAAGGTGAAGGATTATTGTTTGAATAAAAATGCGTAACCGGCGCGTGAAAGTGAATAATTCACGGTAAAGATGCATTTATGTGAAAGGCAATTAGCTTATGTTATATATTATCAGACATGGTAAAACTGATTGGAATGAAATACACAAGCTGCAGGGGAGGACTGATATTCCCTTAAATGAAGAGGGGCGGGCTATGGCACGGGCTGCGGCTGCAGAGTATAAGGATATACATTTTGATGTATGCTACTGTTCACCGCTTGTCAGGGCAAGGGAAACCGCAGAGCTTTTGCTTGCCGGAAGGGATATTCCAATCATTACAGACGAAAGACTGGTAGAGATGAGCTTTGGCATATATGAGGGAGTGGAGAACAGCTTTGCTATAGGTGACTGTCCGGTCAATGTCCTGTTTCAACATCCGGAGGAGTACCGGCCTGTACCGGAGGGCGAGAGCTTAGAGGAGCTGTATGCACGTACCGGAGAATTCTTGCAGGAAGTCATCGAGCCCTTGATGAAGGAAGGCAAGGACGTTGTGATAGTGGGGCATGGCGCCATGAATTCAAGTATTGTGTGCCAGGTAAAGAATATTGAGCTTAAGGATTTTTGGAGCATGGGAATTCCTAACTGTAAGCTCTTTAAGCTTTTGTAGTTGAGTTAGACATGTGTTTGATTTAAATATGTGTTTAAGCTCGAGTTTGATTTGCGTTTATGATTGACTTGTATTTGACTTGCTTAATATAAATGCGTCAGATAGCAACCAATGAAATAATTCGATAGAAAATTGCTTGTTTTTGAGTATTTTAAGGCTAAAAACTAATATATAATGATAGAGTAATGGTTAACTTTATATTATAAAGGGGATAAAAAATGAGTTTAAGTTCTGCTTTTGAAAAGTATTTTAAGATTGGAGCAGCTATTTCTGTTTTTGATTTGCAGAAGCCTAATAGAATTGAGCTTTTGAAAAATGAGTTTAGCAGTTTTACTGCTGAGAATGATATGAAACCTATGTATTGGCTTGATAAGGATGTAATGCTTGCGGATCCCGAAAAGTATAATCTTAATCCTGTAATTAATGCTGATAGAGCGGTTCCTTATTTGGAGCTTGCCAAGACTATCGGAATGCCCATGAGAGGTCATACTCTTTGCTGGCATAACCAGACTCCCAAGTGGTTTTATTACAAGAATTATGATGCCGAGGGTGAGCTCGCCGATAAGGAGACTATGCTTACTCGTCTTGACAATTACATCCATGCAGTCCTTGATTTTGTTAACACTAATTATCCCGGCATCATCTACGCTTGGGATGTTGTAAACGAAGTTGTTGATGAGGGTGATTTCAGAAAGTCAATCTGGTATCAGATTTGCGGATTTGATTTTATTCGTCAGGCGTTTAAGTCGGCAAGAAAATATGCGGCTCCCGGAGTTGCATTGTTCTACAACGATTATGAGTCTGCAACCGAATGGAAGAGAGATTTTATTATTGCCAATGTTCTTAAGCCACTTATGGAGGACGGTACCATTGATGGAATGGGAATGCAGTCTCATCTGGTTATGGATCATCCTACAATGGATGAGTTCAAGGTTGCACTTGAGATGTATGGAGCTCTCGGACTTGAGGTTCAGGTAACCGAGCTTGATATTCACAATGCAGATCCTTCAGAGGAATCTATGCATGCTCTCGCTGAGAGATACAAGGCACTTTTTGAAGTATTGGTTAACGCTCGTAAGGAGGGCAAGGCAAACCTTACTGCGGTTACCTTCTGGAACCTCCTTGATGAGACCAGCTGGCTCACAGGCTTCCGTCGTGAAACCAGTTATCCTTTGCTTTTCCACAAAGAGGGAGAGAAGAAGGAAGCTTATTTCAAGGTGCTTGAGGTGGTTGAATAGTCGGGTTTGGTGAATGGAAAAACTATTGTTAATGGACGCGCACAATTACGACAGTAATTGGCCCGTGATAGAGCGAATTGCGGTAAGAGGTATTATTTTTATCGACGGTAAGCTCCTTATGATAGAAAACAGCTTTGGCGAGGCTAAGCTTCCGGGCGGAGGTCGCGAGGGCGATGAGGATGATGTCAGGACCTTACTTCGGGAGGTTGAGGAAGAGACCGGTTATTTGGTTATGCCGGAATCTATTGTGCCCTTCGGAGAAGTAGAGGAAAGACGCAAGTCGACTGATGAAGACAAGATTTGGCATCAGATAAGCAGACTTTATTTTTGTGATGTGAAGGCAGAATGCCACGAATGTCACTACACCCAAAATGAGCTTAAGCATGGCTTCCATTTGGTCAGGTATTCTATTGATGAAGCGCTTGCCAAAAATGAAGCGATGTTTGCCAAAGAAGGCAAGCAGGCTTGGAACCAGCGTGAGTACAATACAATGCAGCTCATCAAGAAATACATTGAGCAGCAAAATACGGATATAGTGGCTCGGTTCTATGAGAATAATGTATATGGTAAATGGAGAAGCGGTGAAAAGGTAAGCTACACCGTGCTTGAAGAGACAAAGCGCAAGGCACCGGAAGCTTCTGACAATCCTTTCGTAAATATGTTTAAGCTGTCAACTACAGATGAGGGAAAGGATGTCGAAATTCATGTGGAGGGTGCAAACGGTAAGAATGTTACCTTCACTGTCAGAGCTTATGTTCCGAAGGGATGTGAGAATGCTCCGTTTATTGTTTGTATGCATCCGGTTTTGCCTTTGAAAGAGCTGTTGGCAAAGGGATGTGCAGCTATTTTTATGGATACCTCGATGGTTGCAGAGGATAACTGCTTACATAGAGGTGTATTCTATGAGCTTTATCCTTATACAGAGGATGCTGATTCACAAACCGGAGAGTTGATGGCTTGGAGTTGGGCTGCTTCAAAGGTATTGGATGCAGTGTATGCCGGGCTGGATAAGGAACTGGGATTAGATGCGGATTATTCTATGGTTACCGGCGTATCCAGATGGGGTAAGGCTACCGCGGTATGCGGTGCTTTTGAAAAACGCTTTAAGGTAGTGATACCGGTATGCTCAGGAGCCGGAGGTCTTGCTGCCTGGAAGTATCAATCGGAAGGCAGAAGCTATGATTTGAGCGAATGCGGCGGCCCCAAGGATTATGTGTATGGGACGAATGAACCTCTGAGCTGCTTACAATCAGACGCTGAAAGAGGATGGTTTGCAGATAAATTTCTTGAATACAAGGAATATGCTGACATCCCCTTTGAACAGTATATGCTGCCGGTAATGGCTGCAGACAAAAACAGAAAGTATTTTGTAATCGCAGCGCACATGGGAGAAGATTGGGTCAATGCACCGGCAATGTGGGAAACCTACGAGAGAGCGTTGAAGGTATACACAGAAAAAGGCCTTGAGCAAAATCTTAAGGCATATTTCCATAAGGAAGGACATGCACTGCTGGCAGAGGATGTTGAGTTCATTTTTAATAACATAGACAGAATAAATTAGAAAGCTTATAATGATGATAGTCAAAGAGGACGCCTGAGGGCGTCCTTTTTTTGTGTAATAGGAAATTCCATCGGATTTTCCTATTACACAAAAAACGCTCCGCGAGGATCGCACTGCGGCGGATAGGAAGATGTCGATAAATCGACCCGCCGCAGGCGGAGAATCTCGCAAGCGAGATTCTTTTTTTAATTAAGATGATTTTGACTGGAATGGAGCCTGCAATGAAGTCGAATGAAACAGTGAAAAATCTATATTTGACCGAAGGAACTATGCTTAAGGAAAGATATATAATTAAGCAGGTTTGGGGCTCGGGTGGCTTCGGAATCACTTATGAAGCATATGATTTACTAATTAATCGTTCAGTCGCAGTCAAGGAATTTTTTGTAGAAGGCTGTATGAAGCGAGATGATAAACATACAAATAATGCGGTGATAATTGACGAGGAAAGTCATCGCTTAAAGGTGGAGAAAAGTCTTAGCAATTTCAGATATGAAATCAACATAATGAAGGCGCTTCAAAATGTGCCGTATGTCAGCCGTATCAGAGATTCCTTTGAGGAAAATGAGACTGTTTATATCGTAATGGACCTGTTGCACGGCAGGACCTTGTCGGAGTATAGCAGAAAGAATATAGCGGTTAATTCTACAGAGATTATGGAAGCAGTTGAGCATGTTCTGATAGCTCTTGAAGAGATGCATGCTTTAGGATTTATACATAGAGATATTAGCCCCGGTAATCTATTCCTGACCGATGACGGGGATCTGTATCTGATTGATTTTGGTACTGCCACATCAACGGATACGAATTCCGAATACAGAAATGAGCAGACTTTCAGACATAACGGCTTCCATGCACCGGAGTACAATGTATTGGATAAGCAGGGGCCTTGGACCGATATATACTCCTTGTGCGCGACATTGGTTTATTTGATAACCGGGGACGCGGTGCCGGATAGTGCAGATGAAAGAGCAAGAGATGCTGTATCGGGATGGCTGGTAAAAAGCAGGCTCAGTGCGAGTGCTCAAAATGCTTTACTCAGAGGTCTTGTTGCGGATGAAAACAAGAGATTGCCAAATGCGAGGGAATTAAGAATTGCCCTTTGCGGTGCACTTGAAGAACAGCCGGAACAGCATATCGTAAAATATGCGGCAAGCACGGACATCGGCAATAGAAAGCTGAATCAGGATAATATGATAGTGGATGGTATGTTTAGCTATGAAGGTGAGGATTTTGTCAAAGCCGGTGAGCTTGAATGTAAAAGGGACGAATTGCACCTGGTAGCTGTATGCGACGGAGTGGGTGGCGCAAGCTGTGGAGAGCTTGCTTCGAAGGCTGCCTCGCAGGCGTTGACACATTTTTTGGAGCAATACAGATATAGTGATATTATTCCTGAACGATTAATGGATGAACTGCTTGATCAAATCAATGAGAAAATAGTTACGCTCGGCAGAAAAATAGGAAGGACGGGAACTACTATGTCCTTTTTATTATGGCGCGGTAATCAATACTATGCGGTAAATATCGGTGACAGTCCGATTTTTATGCTGAGAAAGCATAAGCTGGAGCAGCTGAGTACTGCTCATACTTTGGCGGCTGCTCGAATCGTGGCCGGTCTTTCGGTTGTACCTAAGGACAATCATACATTGGTAAATTATCTGGGCAAGGAGAGGATAGCCGGAAGTCAGATGGCTTCCATCAGACACGGATACATTCATAAGGGGGATACCTTTTTACTGTGCTCGGACGGAGTTACTGACAAGATAGACAAAGACAGACTTAAAAGATACCTTTCGCATAATGCGGAGGGAGCAATTCGCTCTGTGAGAAGAACACTTGCAAGAAGCAGCAATAATGATAACTGCTCTGCGATAGTTATTAAGTTTTAGGCGCTTTTAATTCAGTTGTATGGTATAATTAATATGTTGCGTTCATAGTATCGGACTGGTTGGGGAACTATACAAATGAAGAGAAAAGTATTTAAGAAGGGGACCGCTGTCGCCTCCGCTATATTTATGGCAGCTTCTCTGACAGGCTGTGGCAAGGATTCGTCGATTACTATTCCTAAGGCAGAGATATCGCAGGAAAAATATGACGAGCTTTCAAACGTATACGATATTATATGCGATGATGAAGGTAATCCCATAGACTTGGGCGGTATGGAGATAATCATCCGTGACTGGTGGTCGAGCGGGGAACCTGATGAGAGTACAAACGATTACACAGAGGCGAGAGCGGAATACAGGGCCTGGATTCAAAAGGCATACAATTTCTCGATTGCGCAAATAGCAATATCTGATTGGGAATCCACACCGAGCGATTTTGTAGAATTTGTTTCAAGCGGTGGAGATGGTCGTAATTATTTATGGGTAATGCGTGAGGATGATCTTACTGTAACTGCCATGATGCAGGGTATGGCTTATGATTTGAATACTCTTGATTGCCTATCTTTTTCCGACACAAAATTCCAAAGAAATAAACTTCATGAAATATACAGTATCAACAATTCCATCTATGGAATGTATGTTGGTTATTCTGAGCCGCGCACGGGAGTATATTTTAATAAAGATGTACTCGAGGCAGCCGGAATAGATCCTGAGAGTATATATGATATGCAGCAGGATGGTACCTGGACCTGGGATGAATTTGACAGGTTGATGGGAATAGTACAAAGAGATACCGATGGCGATGGACTGGATGATGTTTACGGAGTCACTACCAACGAAGGAGTGATGACTAAGGCAGCAGTGTATTCCAATGGCGGGGACTTTGTAGGTAAGGATGAGAACGGACAGTTTACCTATCGTCTTGAAGATCCTGAGACTATGGAGGCTCTTAAATGGGTAGTGGAGATGTATGACAAATACGATGATCATGACCCGGAGGGTGCCAATTGGGATTATTACAAGGATGAATTCCTGAACGGACAGGTGGCCTTCCTTGTAGAGGATGAGTACGCAGGGACACCGGGAAATTACTTGTATGATGCTGAGTTTGACATAGGCTTTGTAATGTTCCCGCAGGGACCGCAGGCGGAAAAATGTGTGAATTGCTGGAGCAATAATCCGGTGTTTATACCTAATGTATATGACGAAGATACGGCGTGGAAGATTGCCTTTGCTTACAATCTGTATACCAATGAACCGGCGGGCTACGAGGATTATGTCGATTTATCGGCGGCTCGGGCCGGTGTATTTGATTCAAGAGCTGTGGATGAGACCATCACTATGATGATGCAGAATGAGCATGGGCTGATTTCGTATACTGCAATGATGCCTAATGTAAATGTTTCTGAATTTCTGTGGGCGGTAAATCCCGGCACGGATATAGAGGGAATGATTAAGGAGTACTCAGAGGCTTTTCGGGCATTGGTTACGGACGCCAACAGTATGCAAAATGCAGCGGATTAATTTTAAGAGAATTAGTTTTATATAAAAACAGAAAAGATATAAAGAATTACGACTAATAAAAGAGAGGTATTTTTAATGGCAATTAATAAATTAACAGTATCAAAAAAGAGTGCACATGAGATTAATCCTGATATGATAGGTCTTTTCTTCGAGGATATCAATTTTGCAGCTGACGGAGGTCTCTATGCAGAGATGCTCGAGAACCGTTCCTTCGAGGCGGTAAAGACCAAGGGTACCGGTAGAAACTATATCTTGAAAGAGGATAATCTTTACGCTTGGAGCAGCGTGGAAGGCAAGGAGGATGCACTTGAGATTAATAGCAACCAGCCTGTAAGTGAGAAGAATCCCCATTATTTAAGATTTACCGCATTTGAGGATGGAGAAGGCTTTGCCAACAAGGCTTATGACGGAGTATGCCTCAAAAAGGATGCTAAGTATAAGGTATCTTTTTATGCCAAGGAAGTGGAATACTCAACCGGCGATATAGAGATTAAGGTTACCAAGGATGGCACATGCTATGCAGACGCTACCGTTAAGTTTGAGGCTATTACTCCTGAACCTGACGGATATAAGCAGATGGTCGGTGATTGTGAGGCCAAGGAATGGAAAAAGTATGAGACAGAGATTGTTGCCAATGATAATGTAAAGGGTGCCGCCTTTGAAATTCATCTTACAAAGGCCGGATCAGTTGAATTTGATATCGTGTCAATGATTCCGGCAGATGCAGTTGCGGGAGTATTCAGAAAGGATCTTTTCAAGGCACTTGCGGATTTGAATCCCGGATTTTTACGCTTCCCCGGCGGATGTATCGTCGAGGGCACCAGCATCATGAGAAGATATCGTTGGAAGGATACTGTTGGAGCAATTGAGGATAGAAAGATTAATACAAATCTTTGGGCAGCAGTAGGCGGTAATACCTCACATGCTTGGGAAATGCCGGATTCTCATTATATGCAGAGTTATGGAATCGGTTTCTATGAGTATTTCCTCCTCTGCGAATTGCTTTCAAGCAAGCGAACCTGTAAGGCGGTTCCTGTGCTCAATATCGGTGTCGCATGCCAGTTCCGTTCATACGAAACTGTAGCTATTGATGATCCTGCATTTGATGAGTATGTGCAGGATGCTATTGATCTTATCGAGTTTGCTAACGGCCCTGTTGACAGCAAGTGGGGTGCACTCAGAGCAAAGATGGGACATCCCGAAAGCTTCAAGCTTGAGATGATTGCTATAGGTAATGAACAGTGGGAGAGCCGCCATGTAAATGTGGCTGACAGATACAGGATATTTGAAAAGGCAATTCATGAGAAGTATCCGGAGATAAAGTGTCTCGGAACTGCAGGACCTTTTGTAAACCATGAGCTTCACAGTGGCGCATGGAAGGTATACCACGATGAGTGCGCTGTAAATCCCAATTATTCATATGCTGTAGATGAGCATTATTATGTGGCTCCTCAGTGGCTCTATGACAATGTTGCGTTTTATGATAACTATCCTCGCGATGTATATGTATTTGCGGGTGAATATGCTGCTCACGATGCTAATCTGAGCAATTCCGTAGAGGCAGGCGTAGCTGAGGCTGCAATGATGACCGGAATGGAGAGAAACGGAGATGTTGTAAAGCTTGCTTCCTATGCTCCCTTGTTCAATCGTATCGGACACTCACACTGGACTCCCGATATGATTTGGTTTGATGAGGATAGTGTTACCCTTACTCCCAGCTACTACACTCAGAAGCTTTTCTCTGATTACGCAGGTACCGAGGCACTTGAGCTCAATGACCAGGAGAAGGTTCTCAGAAACAGTCAGATATATGTTTCGGCAGTTAAGATGGGCGACAGCAGAGTAATAAAGCTTGTCAATGGCAAGGATGAGGATCAGAATCTGTTGCTGGTTGACGAGGAGGGTAATGACATTGTCGGTGAAGCGCAGGTGGTAACTATGAAGGCAGCATCAGGAAAAGCTATAGTACCCGAGGCTTCAGATGCAATTGCAGAGGATAATAACCACGCAGTGTCTACTGAAATAATGAGTAATGCTGAGCTTTGCGCTAAGAGAGCGCCCGAAGCAGCAAGCTATACTGAAGAAAAGGTTAAGCTTGCAGGAGAAATTGTGCTTCCGGCTAAATCAGTAATCGCAGTTGTTATTAAGTAATTTGAGAATTAGGTAAATAATAAAAGTCCGGCATTGAAATGATTTTCAGTGCCGGACTTATGTTTAGTTTTGCGGTATTAATTTATCAGTTATTTTTCAAGCTCGCGGTCCTTGGCCATGAAAAAGATGGCGATTGTATCGGGACCGACATGATGACCGGTGCAGTAGTCGTAAGAGGTATTAATAAATTCTCTGACCTTGATTCTTTTTTGAACCTCCTCCATTACATAGAGAGATTCTTCATAAGCATCGGCATGTGCGATTCCTATTATCTGATTCTCCGGGTCTACGATGTTGTTGCAGAGCAGGTCGATGAGAGTATTAAGAGCTGCCTTGCGTCCGCGGCATTTTTTGAATTGAACAATAAAGCCTTCCTTGTTGCCGCGCAGAATGGGCTTGATGTTAAGGATGTTACCGATTACGGCAGCAGCACCGCTTAAACGTCCCGTTTTTGAGAGATACTTGAGGTCACCGACAGTGAATACACCGTTCATCTTGGGAGGATAGGTCTCTATGATATCTGCAACCTCGTCAACATCCATATTCTTGTCGCGCATTTCACTGGCATAAATAGCGAGGATTCCCTGTCCGAGAGAAGCGTTAAGAGCATCAATTATTCTGATTTTTCTGCCGCAGGGAGGCTCTGACATCAGGTCTTCCATAGCAATGCGGGCAGAATTGTTTGTGCCGCTTATGTTGGAGCTGAGGGAGATATAGATTATATCCTTGTCAGCCTCCATGATTTCTCTGAAGTAATCCTCGAAATCACCGATACTGATGAGGCCGGTCTTGATATCGACACCGGAACGAATAGAATTGTAGTATTCGTGGCCCTTTTCACGCTCCTGTTCAAGGGTAAGCTCGGGATTGAAGCAACGAAGAGGCTTTCCGTTGACCTGATTTACAAAAGAAAGCACCTTGATATTGTATTTTTTACATAGCTCGGCAGGTATATTGGCTGCAGAATCTACAACTATCTCAAACATATAATTCTCCATTCATTCAGAGTGATTTAAAAAGAATATTAGTAATTATTTATACATGTGTTATAATAAATTACATGTGTAAATGATGCAATATCAAATGATGCTAATATTTTAAGATATATACTCATTTTTTGCAAAATGTTTAACAATGAGAGAAATGTATATGGAAGATAAACGAATTATAAAAACTAAAAAGAACATTAAAGCCACATTGATTGATATGCTCAGTGAGATGCCTTTTGAAAAGGTGTCGGTGGCAGATTTGTGCCGCAGAGGAGAAATCAGCAGAATAACCTTCTACACACATTATGAAGATAAATATGCGCTGGTGGCAGAAATGTACAATGACTACCTGAAGGAAGCCTATGATATATATCACAATCTTCAGGAGGCCAATAATGAAAAGCATGATAGTGTTGCGGAATATATGAATCTGCTGAAATGCGTGCTGGATATGTTTTACAACAATATCAATTTCTTTGCACACACCTCTGCAGAGGAAAATCCGTATCTGTTTACGAATTTCTATAATTATGTATTGAAGTCGGTGGAAGAATATATATTCAGACACCCGGGACTGGAGCCTAAGTATTCACCAAAGCAGACGGCAGCTTTTTTGTGTAACGGATTGTTCGGCGTGATTAATACCTGCGTACATGAGGGTATGAAGGAACGCGAAGTGCGAGAGGTTACTGAGGATATATATGCTATCATGCTGGATTCGAAGCTGTTCAGTAAGAAATAATTA
>JAKSRU010000073.1 GCA_024403475.1 Lachnospiraceae bacterium
GGGGCAGTTTTCATTATAAATCAACACTTGCTTCGTGAATGTTCCAATCACATTCGTTTGGGATTAAAATGATTTTCTCTAGATACTATTCTTTCCTTATATACAAAGATAATACATTAAAAAAGATGCAGTATGAACTAGAAAGTTATTCATACTGCACCTTTTATTTCATCGCATCTTTCCCAAATAGCTAAGACTTGGTTTTGGCATTCTTTGCTGTGTTTTTCTGTTAACTGATATCAGTCCAAAGGTCATCGAAAATCCCTTTTGCCACTCAAAATTATCAAGTAAAGACCAGTACATATAGCCTCTGATATCAATACCATCCGAAAGGCATTTGGCCACTCCCTCGGTAGCCCCTTCAATAAACGCTACTCTCTCAGTGTCATCCGATGTTGCTATGCCATTCTCTGTGACCATAATAGGTACTCCCGGCATCTCCTTAGCCACTCGTCTGATAACGTTCTCAAGAGCCTGCGGATATACCTCATAGCCCATCTGAGTAACCTTGGCTCCCTTCGGATTAGGACATATGCCATTTGCTCCGATAAGTGAACGAGTATAATTTTGCAGGCCGAAAAAGTCATCGTCCTTGATATATGGAATATAGTGGGTAAACTCGTCTGACCATTCCTTCATGGCATTAGCTGCACCGTCTCCCTCTACCTGAATATCATGTAAGGATAAAGAAAGTCCTATCAAAAGCTCAGGTTTCACTGCTTTCATAGCGACTTTGGCTGCCTGATGCGCTCTCATTACAAGCATATCACCTTCCGCAGTTCTGCTGCTAACAAAGGTCTGTGGCGAGCTTGTCCTAAACACTTTTTTGTTCTCGAAACGCTGAAAAAACATATTTTTTAACATAGAATTAAAATTCATTCCTACCTGAGCTGTGCCCTCAAGATTCTTAACACCGCCCTTTTTCCTGTTTTTCATCTGTTCCTTCATCTGGCGGGTATAACGCTCTGCAATAGCCGCAACCTGAATTCCCATGTTGGCTTCATTGATGGTCACAACATACTTCATCAGGTCCCCAAGCTGCTCCACCACATATTCGCAGTAATCGGCAAAAGCCTTCACAGTGGATTCTGCTTCCCAGCCACCGTTTTTGATAACCCATACCGGAGAAGTAAAATGCATCATGGTAACAATAGGTTCCACCCCATTATCTCGACAACACTCTAACACTTTGCGATAGTGCTCTATTTCATTGGCATCAAAACATCCTTCTTTGGGTTCAACTCTCGCCCATTCTATAGAGAATCTGTATGCATTAAGACCGGCTCCGGCCAAAAGCTTAATATCCTCTTCATATCTGTTATAGTGATCCACCGCTTCAAGGGATGGCTCATTGAAATTGGTATGCTTCATATGCTCCATTGCCCAGTAATCACTGTTAACATTATTTCCCTCAACCTGATGGGCTGCTGTGGCAGCACCAACTAAGAAATTCTCATCAAATCTTGCCATTTTTTATCCTCACTTTCCCTTAAAGCTCAGCATGACGCTCAACCACAACCGGTTAATACTTTATGCTGTGTTTGCCCGGCAGAAGAATGCCTACGGAGCCATCCTTCATAATAAGCCTTGCCTTCATATTAGCCGGAATTTCTATTTCCAGTATAAATCCTTCATCTTCACATTTGTAACCGGATACTATCTTTCCGTATGGAGAATCGTATACTGCACTTGCATTACCTATTTCTTTTACCGGCTTTGGATTAACGGTTATTTCTCCATTCTCTACATTAATACCGCAGATTCCGGAAATAAGCCATTTCACAACAGCGCCTTTGGAATAATGATTCAAGGACTCATGGGGCACTCCTGCCTCATCCACTCCGTTCCATGCCTCCCAGATAGTGGTTGCACCTTTCTTGACTGAATAGAGCCAGCCCGGCATTGAATCATTAAGCAGCACCTTGACAGCGGTATCCACAAAACCATAATCAGCCAGAACAACACATAAATCAGGTGTGGATAAGAAACCGGTATTAAGATGATAATTATTATCCATCACGATCTTGTTAAGCTCTTTTGCTGCGGCGACCTTCTCATCCTCTGTCAAAAGGTCAAAGGTGATTGCCCTGATGTACTCAGCCTGTCTGTCTGACTGAATCTTGCCGTTCTCGGTGGCTATATATCTGAAGGCTTCCTTAGCTCTTGACGCCACCTCCGCAAAATGCGTTGCATCCTCAGTCTTGCCAAGAATATCTGCTATCTCTTTCATCATTTGACCGGATCTAGCAAAATACGCAGTGGCCACCTTACTCTGTGGTGTACGCATGGCACTTTGGCTTTCCACATCAGGCTCGCACCACTCACCGTAATCGATACCAGTCTCAATGGTATAATTGCGGTTTGGCATACGCTTAAATCTCTTCATAGGATTAAGCGGTTTATCCTTGGCACGTCCTTCAAGGAAGGCATACCATTTTTTCATCATGTCGTAGTTTTCTAAAAGAATTGACTCATCACCCGTTCTCTTATACATGGCATAGGGAACAATTATCACAGCATCTCCCCAACCCACAGAACCCGCAAGCAGTCCGGAGAAAAAGCTTGGATTGTTGTTTCGCGGTGCAATATTTGCGACCTTGCCATCCTTAAACTGAGCAATACGGCACTCCGCCAACCACTTTTTTACAATGGTATAGCAATCCATCATGGTAAGTCCTGCTTCGATAAACACACCCATATCTCCGGTCCAGGCTGCACGCTCTCTTGTAGGGCAGTCTGTGGGAACATCGCAGAAGTTGGACTTCATACTCCAAAGTGCATTACTTACAAGCTTGTTTAAATCCCTATTTCCACACTCAAATCCAAAGGTTTCCTCCATGTCGGAATATACTGCAATGGAAGTAAATTTTGCATCCGATAAATCTATATCAGTCTCCACTTTGGCGTATCTAAAGCCCCAGATGGTGAACTTTGGCTTGTAATAGTTCCTTCCCTCGTGGCATATAAGAGTGAGCATCTGCTTGGTGCCCCCCTCCTTATGCCTTTTTCGATCCTGAAAATTTTCCTGAGTGAAGTTACCGTTTTCGTCTAATGTTTCACCGGTTGTAAGTACAAGTTTCTGGCCTTTTCGTGCACTAACCTCCACCTCAATATAACCTGCAAGATTTTGACCGAAATCAATTACAGTTTCGCCGTTTGGAGTGGTAATAAGCTGTCCCTCAAATCGCTCTTTTTCCTTTATGGCAACAGCATTCGAGCAAATCAGAGTGTCAAAGCCTAAATCGGCAATTTTTACGCCGTGGTATGGAAATTCTTCAATTGTCAGATCAACAGCCTCACCCTGCTGCATATCGTCTTCTCTGATTGGGCCGTCAGAAGACGCTTCCCAGGTCTCATCAGAAACGCAGATAACCTTTCCGGCAGTCTCAAGCTGACAGAGAAATGCCAGCTCTGTACCATAAAGATTTCTGTCTCCGTCAACACCTGATACACTTCTAAACCAACCGTCTCCAATGATCACATCTATTGTATTCTCGCCTGTATGCACAAGTTCGCTTACATCATAGGTTTGATAGGCCAGGCGCTTATCATAATTGTAGCTTCCGGGAGCAAGTACAAAATCGCCTACACGTCTGCCATTAATATAGGCCTCATATAGTCCGTGACAGGTAATATATAATCTTGAATTTTCTGTACTGTCCGCTGCAAATTTTTTTCTCAGATAACTTGCCGGTTTATGCTCCTTGGGATCACCTTCAAGCTCCGGATTAATCCACTTTGCCTGCCAGTCCGTTCTGTCGAGCAAACCCATTTCATAGAAAGCTTTTGAAGGCTCATCGGAATTACCATTTTCATCCCAAAGAGCAATCTCTATCTCCACACGTTCTCTTGAATGTGCATCATATTCAAGTCTTGCACTCATCAGATCCGACTTTACTTTGCCTGATGAATACACCTGATTTCCACAGACACAGGCAGTGATTTCGTAGACAGTCTGTTTTTTGCCGCCAGTGCAGTTCCAGCTCACAAGTGGGTGCTTAAAATCAACACCAACCGGATTTTTCAAATGATCAATTTTGATATTTTGGGCTCTCATTATATTCCCCCTATTGTTTGATTCGGTGTTATTGGTCAATCCAATATAGCAGCTTTAACATGCTTTTTCAGATAATTGCAGCTTATTTCCAGTGATTTGATCGGATCCTTATCGATCCAGTTCTTATGACTTTCCAGAATAATCGAATCAACCCCCGCCTTCTTGGCCACTTCTATCATCGCCTCAAGATTCATGTTTCCTGTGCCAAGCTCCATCGAATCGGACTTCAAAATCGGGGTCATCGGTGTCTTAATCACTTTTGTTCCTCTGTCATTGATATGATAAAGCTTCAATCTGTCTCCAAGCAGCTTCATGGTGGCTACTGCATCCACTCCTGCCTCTGTAGGCCAGTAGGAATCAAATTCAAAATTAAGATACGAGGGATTGGTTCCTTCCACAATTCTTTGGTAAGCGGTAATACCGCCGCAATCAAGCCACTCAATATTATGGTTGTGATAAAGGAGCTGTATGCCCTCTGCCTTAAGTGCCTTTCCGGCTTCATTAAAACGCCTGCACAGCTCATCAACCAAAGCTACATCTCGGTAGTCAAACCTGTACATTCCGGTAATTACCACTTTATCGGTGTCAAATTTGTGGGCTTCCTCAATAACAGATTTAACATCTCGTTCGATGCTGCCCAGGTCCTCATGAACGGATACAGCCTTCAAATCCGCCTCTTTAAGAAGAGAAAGCCAGTCAAACTTTCCACCTTTTCCGGTAGGCATCCCTGCTGCCTTGGTAAGCGCACGAACCAGAAAGGAGGTAGGCTTAATCATAAAGCCATTTAACTCTAAACCATCATAGCCTGCTGCCTTAATTTTTTTAAGAGTACTTCTTGCATCGGCTTCACTACCTGTTACCGTGCCAAGCATAATCTGCTGAACTGCTAAATTAATCATATCTTTACTCCACAAATGTTAATCTTCCTTCTGTAATTCCACTCTCGTTAAAAGCATCTACTCTTACATAGTAACTCTGTCCTTCCACCAATGCACCTATTCTGACATTTCTTTCGAAGGACATCATACTATGATAAAGTTTATCCTTTCCATGGCCCCATAAGATATTGTATCCAACCACATCATCTGCAGTCTCATCAATCTCAATCTGAAGGTCAATAGCTGAGGATCTCTTTGCATGATACTCCACAGCCTGACATTTTCTTCCGTAGTCAAGGCCAAATACTCTTATTCCGCTGACGCAAGGTCTCTGCTCGTAAGGAACCACCATATTCGAAAGGCGAAGATATCTGACCTTAATGCCCTCCTCTCTCACCAAGAAATCATGAGAAAGGTCAGTGTCTGCCTCTCTTTTATCCTCGATTACAAAATATGTGTCACCGTCTACAGAGCCCTCAAGCAGATATTTCGTAACCGTATTTGCCTCCTCAATATATCTTGCCTGGGTTGTTCCTCTAATCTCTCCCGGAACAGGAATATTTATCTCATCATCCGCAAAATTTATCTGAATTGCTCTGACATCATAGTTCTTTCCAAGGTCCAGCATAATCCATTCTTCGCTTGTATTGGTAGCCGCCTGCCACCAGGTCTGAACATTCTCATCTGCTATATTTTCAGGTCCCTTGCCCTCAGTGCTTGATGAGGCTATCGCATTTTTTCCATAGGATAAAAGCATCCACTCCGGCTTAGCAAAAGGATCCATCTTGCCGTCATTAACTGCTATAGGCCAGTCACCGTAGGACTGATTGCAAAAAAGCTCTCCGTTTGCATCAAAACCGGCAGGCCATAAGCCTACTCGACGCTCGAAATCATGATTTTTGCTGATTCTCATGGTAGCGGTATGCCAGAGATTTCCGTTCTTGTCTTCCATGGTGGAACCATGACCCGCACCCGGAATAAAACCGCCCGGCTTATATGAATAAGGGTTATTAAGAGCAGGTTCAAATGGCCCCAGTGGAGAATTCGAAATGTAAACTCCGTCACCGTAGGTATTGTACTGTGTACCACCAAATGCATACTGGAGATAGTACTTTCCGTCATGCTTGTCCATCCAGGCCCCCTCGATGTACGGTTTGTCCGAAAGCATTCCCTTTATCATAATTCTGTACTTTTCTGGAACAGCTTCTATTCCCCCCGGCAATGACTTGACATAGTACTCGAAGGCTGCTTCTATTTCCGCCTCAGACTTTGGAAGCTTTGAGTTGTTTTCACCAACTCGCTCAAAACCATATTTCTCAGGATGACCAAAAATGAGTTCCACAGCTTCACTCTTAGGGTTCATGGTCTTAGGATCAAGCTCGCAGCCCCAGATCGGAGTCATATTTGAACAGCCCCAATAGAAATAGATTCTTCCGTCATCATCTACAAAAAGGTTCGGATCCCAATAATCAAATGTACCCTCAACCTTCTCATAAGGACCATTTTCGATATCCTTTGTCCTAAATCTGTCACAATTGTAGTCATGACTTGAAGCGCAAAAATATACATACTCTCCAAGCACCCTTACATCAGGTGCGTAATCATAAAGTGGCAGCTCCTTTGGAAGTCTCTTATTGGTCCAGTTTACAAGGTCATCCGATACAAAGTAGCCAAGGGTCATCGATGCAAAAATATAATATCTTCCTTTAAACTCAATCATGGATGGATCAGCCGCTTCTCGGCAGACAGAAATTTTATTTTTCCTCTGATCCGCATTAAACTGATACCTGTAATTTATATTAAGTGGATTGCAAAAATATTTTTTCATAGCTCTACTTACCTTCTTTTTTTATCTGTCTCAGTGCAGCATCCAGACCCTTTATCATATCACTGTCAGGATCCATTCCACCCTGGGATATAAGCTTCTTTAATGGTTGTCTGGCAATAATCTTTTGCATTGCCTCCGGAATCTCAACATTCTTACCCATTCCTCCGGCTGTGTTTGCATTCATCTGCGCCATCATTCTGTCGACTATCGCCTTGCCTGCAGGTGTTGCGCTTATTTCTGCCATGGTGGAATTAATTGAAAGGTAGTCATCATCTGCCGCTTCATCCTCTTTTTCATCAAACCAGTTCTTAACCTTGTCTGCCGATGCAAAATATGCAGGATTCGGCTCGCTAACCTTTCTGATTGTCATTTCATCATATTCCTCACCTGACACAGCCTTAATGGTATGCTGTCCGTTAATCGGAACCATGAATTTAAATACATGGGCGCCACTCTTAGTCTCAAACAAAGCGCCATCAACAAACAGAGTCACCGTGTCACAGTTTGAGTAAACCTTAATTTCGGTTGTCTCCTCCACTCTGTCAATATATCTTCTTCCGCAAAGATGAACGAAAGGAGCCTCTGTCCACCAGGCCTTATAAATATAATAAGCATCCTTCTTTTGCTTTCTGTCAAAGGTAATCAGACCCTTGTGATTCTTGCCCGGGTCTCCTGCCTCATCTCTTCCCGCCGCAGCGAACTCGAACATATTCCAGCAGTAGGTGCCCCAGATATATGGTCTTTTAGAGAACATTTCAAGCATATGCTCATGGTAGACTGCCTGATAGCTTTCTGTGTAGTCTCCCTTTACCGGCTTTGGTGACTGGAGTGTGATCACCGAATCTGCGCCATATTCTGTAAGTCCGATTGCCACCTTTGGATAATCTCTGTGGAAGTCGTCAAACCACTCATCATTGTCCTCCATCTCGCCGACATACCAGCCATAGTAGAGGTTATAGCCTCTGATGTCCGGAAGTGTGACAAGTGGCGAACCTGTCTCGAGGAGGAAAAGATTTGCCATTGCCGACATCCTCTTTTTATCCATCTTATGAACCAAATCATTTAAAATTCTATGGTTTTCCATAAGATCCTCTGTGACACCCTGAAGGGTAATCTCATTTGAAAGGGCCCAACAAATAATTGATGCATGATTGTAATTCTGGGAAATTAACTCCTTCATCTGCTTGATAGTGTTCTCACGACCTGTGTCCATGTGAACGGTGATGTATGGGATTTCTGCCCATGCAATGATTCCCCTCTCATCACAAAGCTCATAAAAATACTGATCATGCTGATAGTGGGCAAGGCGAATAGAATTGGCTCCCATAGAAAGGATTAATTCCATATCCTCCTCGTGCATTTCTTTTGTGAGAGCATTTCCCACTCCCAGTCTGTCCTGATGCCTTGAAACGCCGTGAAGCGGATAGCTTCTGCCATTTAAGAAAAATCCCTTCTCGGGATCAATATAGTATTCCCTGCATCCGAAACGATCGGAAATCTCATCCATCACCACTCCGTCTTTAATAAGCTTTGCAGTGGCTGTATAAAGAAACGGATCACCAAGACCATCCCATTTATGAACATTCTTAATTTCCAGACTACCGATGGCCTTCCCTGCTTCTGGTTCAAGCTTTATTGAACCTACACCACAGACCTCTATCGAAATGCAATCAGCATCACCGGTGTAATATGTCTCAAAATCAATTCCGGCATCATTCCCATTAACATTTGGGGTAATAACAAAACCGTTGCTGCCATAATAGTCAAGGTCAAAATGGCTCTTATCTACTACAATAAGATAAACATCTCTGTAGATTCCGCCGTAAAAAGTAAAATCAGCTCTCTGTGGATAAACATGATCATTTGCAGAATTGTCTACCTCGACCCTGATCACATTTTCATCGGAAATAAGTTCCGTAATGTTGACTCTGAAGGTGGAATAACCACCATCATGATTAACTGCCTTTTTCCCGTTTACAAAGACTGCGGCACTTGAATTTACGCCCCTAAATTCCACATATAATTCCTGATTTTCATTCATTTCGGGCTTCGCAAAGCTTTTCTCATATACGCAGGTGCCTCTGTAATAGTCCGCCTGTCCCTGACCATCTATTGCATTCCATGTATGCGGAAGTGTCACCTGAAAGGACTCATTTTCCTTTGTAAAAGTCCAATCGTTATTCCAAATAATTGTCTTTCTCATCAAATACTCCTTCTAGTCAAATTCCCCCAGGATATACCTGAGGGAATATTTATTATTTTTCTAATTCTGCTTTTTTTGTTGCAATTCGTTTCTGAACCTCAATCATCTCTTCCTTATCAAGCTTGCAGTTCTTCATTGCCACAAGAGTGATAATCCAACCGATAATCGGAAGTCCATATGAAACCGCAAGAGTTACGGCATAAATGCCTGTTGTAAGTGCATCTGTCGGCTGCGGAACTGTGTTTACATATCCTACAAGCGCAACCGCTCCGGTAGCCATAAGTGCGCCAAATGAAGAAATAATCTTATCAATAAGTGAATATGTACCTGTTACAACTGCAGGAATATATTTTCCACTTCTGTCAAGCTCATAGTCAATGATATCAGCCATAAATGAGGTATCCGCTGTGGTGACACACATCTTTGCGCCGTTAAAGCCAAGAGAGAGAAGCACATAAAGAATCATTGAAATACTTCCCATCTTCGCTATGGTGCTAGGGTCGATAACAATGAAGAATACACACATGATAACAGCCATTACCATACAAACCTTTGTCCAGAACACAATTGCATTCTTAGAGCCGTGCTTTCCGGCATATTTTGCACCAAATACCGCAAAAATGATTGAAGGCAACATACTGATTACAGAGAGAATTGTTGCAAGTCCCATATTTCCGATAAGAATTCCGTAAAGTAATGTTGTAATAACTGCCTGTGAAGCTGTAATCTGTGCAATCTTGTCCGAAGACTGTGCCGCAATGTAAGCCTGAAGTGGCTTATTATTTTTAAGTACCTCAACCATATCCTTGATTTTAAGAGGCTCGTGCTTTGCAACGCCTCTGTAGTACTTAGGCTTATCATATTCTGAAATACCGATACATACTAACACTATGCCGAATGCAGCAACGCCTATACAAACCTTAACCGCTGCTGATAGGTATGCCTGGTTATACTCTCCTCCAAACATCGGAAGGAGGACTGTATTAAGAACAATTGAAAGAGCCATAGGAACCAAATAGTTAAAGGCTGTTGTCCAAACTCCCACAGTCGGTCTCTGCTTCGGATCATTGGTCATTATTGCAGGAAGCGTCTGTGCTGTCATATTTGTAACTGTATATCCAAGTACATATACAATATACAAAATAACAAAGATTACAACTCCATGCCCCTTTGAGGCAAGACCATCAAACATTAGCCATAGTGCAACCGCTTCAACAACAAATCCGCTAACTAAAAGAATTCTAAGTTTTCCGAACTTGGTATCCACCTTGTCATACAAAATAGCAAGAAGAGGATCTGTTATTCCATCCAAA
Organism: Lachnospiraceae bacterium; assembly: GCA_024403475.1. Taxonomy (GTDB): domain Bacteria; phylum Bacillota; class Clostridia; order Lachnospirales; family Lachnospiraceae; genus AC2028. The sequence continues at coordinate 10,280 of JAKSRU010000073.1, forward strand.
ATACGGGTACATGTTAAAATGATACCAATTGTGGCAGTAGCGATTCCAAAACCGATGCTGGCAGCGTAGCTTGCCATTCCGATAATTGTGTAAGCAGACATTCCTACAAATCCGTTAAATGCGTACAAAATAATCTGCCATAATTTTGCGTGTCTGTAATCAACGCCGTCGATTTGACTCTGAGTAACTTTTTCCTTCGCCATAATTCCTCCTAGCAAGAACAGTTTTTCTAAAACTTTCCATTAACATATTGTTTGGTTAATAGTAACTTCGCACTAATATCTTGTAACAATATACTAGCATCTGTATAGCCAATGTGTTAGAATAGAATTGATATTAATAGTATTATTTTGACGAGGTTTGCCGTGGATACAGAAGTTTTTTGCAATTTTATATCGAACTGTCTTCATATAAACGCTATATGTTTCAATAATGACTGGGATATTTTGGAAAAGTTTCAGGAAAAGAACTGTTTTGATGAGAAGCTTCAGCCTATGTATACAGCAGACTCCCTAAAGCTTCTTGCAAGCAGCGCAAAGGACGGAAACTTCTATGAAATTAACGACTATGTAAATACCAACCTTCTACTTTTCAATTTCGAAGGGCACTTCTTTATAGTCGGTCCATATATTAATACATATATCTCCGACAAGGAGCTCCATGAGCTTCTTGCAAAGCAGGGATTAAGTCTTAGAATATTCGAGCAGTTAAGGCATTATTGCAATCGTTTTCCACTTATCAACTACTCATACCTTACAGATATAGTACTGGCAGCAATGCGCTCATTTGTACCTATGACCAGTGACTTTACCAAAAAATCGTTGAAGGGATTTCACGAAGAAATAGACGAGTCGGGTATAATTAATTCCGCAGAGAATTCGTATCTTGCAATTCTGGCCAGGTACCAGTATGAAAACGCCTTCTTAAGAATGATTGAAGAGGGAAATGAAAAAGAAGTATTAAAGGCTTTACAGGGAGCTACTTCAACCTATGAGAAGAGCACCGACAGTTCTTCTCTCAATTATTACTCAGACAATAATGAGGGCTTTACCGTAATCAGAACCCTAGCCAGAAAAGCTGCTGAACTTGGCGGCTGTCCTGTTATAAAGATAGACGAAATCACCCAGGAAGCCATTCAAAAGGTTCACAATTCTAAGTCCGTCTCCGAAATTAACAAGGTTCAGCTTGATATGATTATTGCTCTCACTCGTGCTGTGGCAGATTCAAAGGCATTAAACAATTATTCTGTACTGATTCGAAATCTTGTAATTTATATCAATTCCAATTATTCGAAAGAGATTTCACTTTCGGGAATAGCAGAAGGCAGTCATATATCAAAGGAGCACTTGTCCAGAATGTTCAAAAAAGAAACGGGAGTAACAATCACAGAATATGTTGCTACCGCCCGCCTAAAAAAAGCTACCGAATTATTAACCACCACCAATCTCTCAATCTCAGAAATTTCAGAGCTTGTGGGCTATTCGGACAATAATTATTTTGTTAAGGTTTTTAGAAAGTATTATAAAATGACGCCGTCGCAATATAGGCACTG
>JAKSRU010000074.1 GCA_024403475.1 Lachnospiraceae bacterium
AAACAAAGCAAAAAAATAGCGGGAACTGCTTTATCGCAGTTCCCGTTTTATATTTCCATTATTTTACGTCTTTATATTTCTATATTTTATATTTCCATTCTTTCTTTTCTTCTCTGCATAATAATACCGAAGAATGCTCCAAAGCCCGCAATCACTACCGCAATCACAAACCAAATCCAATACAGATTGGCGATTTTATCTTCGGGACTTGCCGCAAGTGCAACCTCTTCATCTTCAATTATTACAGTATCGCCTGAAATTGTCACTTCATCAGTACTTGCCGAATCAACCTCTGTTTCCGTCACAACCTGAGAATTATTCTCGGCATGCGCCTCAATGGTTGTACGCACAAGCAGCAGAATGAAAGCTATTGCAACAACTGCAGCGATTACCCCTATGCTAAATAATAAATTTGATACTCTTTTATGCATATTGCGCCTGTAAAACGAAATAATTAACACATGTTATTATAAGATACATTTTTATTATAATAATCTGCTTCCTATAAAGCAACCAATACGCCTATCATTCGTCCCTATTTTTTTCGTTTCGTCCCTATTTTTTTTAGCCTGTTAGCCTTATGGCCGACCATTGGTCCCAACTTACTGTTTTGACTTACCGGCTTAAATTATTTTTGTGTCAGTTAGCGAAACATATCTCGTCCAGCATCTCATCCGTTTTTATAAGATTAGGATTGGAATTTTCAAGCTCCCTGGCATATTCATAAACCACTCGAACCATATCTTCTATGCTTAGTTCCTTGCCATTTTCGAGCCATCTTGCAGTCCAAAGTTCTTCTATCAGCAAGGGATGTACTATCGCTCCATATGCCTTCGCCGCTACATAATCATCATATACAGCACCACAAAAATAAGCATACAGATAATATACTGTCAGCTGCTCTTTCATCAATTCTGTATTGATTCCCGAGCTAATACAATATTTAGCAAAATCCGACTTATTCTGCTGCCAACCGGCTTCCCCCGAATCATACAAAAGCTTCTCTGCGGCATCGATTGCTGCTCCCCTGCCGGCCTTCAAATGCTCCAATTCCTTCAAGCAAACAAACAGCTCTCTTGCAAAATCATATGTACCTATACGGGCTCCTTCCAAATCCACAGGTTCAAAGCCATCAAGCTCATCCTGAAGTTTTGTTGCCATATTGACCACAGCTTCCGCACGCTCATTATAACTAAGCTCGCGGTTTTGCATCACCTCTATCAGCGCTTGTCTTGCAGCCAGCAGTTGCTCATAAAGTTCACCGTCAAAATCCTCATAGTCATCTTCATCGTAACTGATTTCTTGAGCAGATTTTTCTTTTATAAATTCTTCATTGCAGAATTCCTTTTTCTGAAATTCCGCCTTATCAAATTCCTCCTCAGATACCTCTACAAGAACCGGTTGTTTCTCAGACTCCAACAAAAGCCTTGCAGCTTCCGGACAGGAAATTGACAGGGTCATCTCCCTAACATTCAAAAATTCCTCAATATGTCTGGGATACAGTCTGCACGTATCGCACAAAGAAGCCTCACCCAAATTCGAGTACATATCGCAGAGCTTGCTTGCACATAAAAAACTGCAATCGCCGCTTTCCTTTTGCTTAAACACCTTCTCTGTATAATCGATTCTCTCGTCCAACACGCTGCTATAGCTTCCACTGACAGCTTTATATTTTCCTAATGAAGCCTCATCAATTTCAATCATCCAACCACTGCAGCAGGTATCAGGACATTTATCTGCAAGACACTTAAATTCATCAATATTATTGAGCTTAAAAAAGCGAACCATTTCTCTTTTTCCTAACACATTCTGTCATAAATCTCATCAAGCCAGGCTCTATTAAGGTTGGTGGAATTGAGTATAGTCACACGTCCCGGTCTGGTTCCTGCAGCTCTGGTCCAAAGGTCATAGAATATATCCTTAGTAATTCCGTATGTCATCGGATTATGATCAATACCGAATGCCTCCATAACCTCCATCATCTTGGTCTCATCTCTTCCCTGGAAAATGCAGGCTGCAATACTACCAAGCGCCACTCCGATTCCGTGAGAAATCTTTAACTGAGGATAATACTCCTCAATGGCATGACAGAACAAATGCTCACTTCCGCTGCAGGGTCTTGAAGAATCTGCGATTTCCATCGCAAGACCACCCATGACCAGTGCTCTGGACAAAATTCTGATAAACGACTTGCTCGTTATATTTTTCTCATCACAGTGAAATACCGAATCAAAGGAAAGATTAGCAATTGCATCCGCAAAATCATCTATATGACTGCCGGCTGCCTCAGCGGCAAGTCTCCAGTCATACAGTGCGGTATATTTTGCCAATGTATCTCCTATTCCCGACAGAGTCTGTCCGATAGGAGCCTTCATAATCATATCCGTATCAACAATAATCGCAGTCGGAATCTTACAGGGCAGAGTCTTTCTATTTGCCCCCTCTGTAGTAAGAACCGAAAAAGGAGACGCAAGCGAATCATTGCTCAGGGTTGTCGGCAGGCAAATATAAATAGCCTTGCTGATAAAGGCTGCATACTTCGCAGTATCCAGAACTCTTCCTCCGCCGATTCCAACGACGACCTTTATATCCTCTATCATAATCTTCTTGGCAATCGAGGCAGCCTCATCATATGTGGCATTCCCCATTTCATAAAGCTCCGCCTCATAGAAATCCTTGCGTATTTCCTCAATTTTATCGGTATAAGTCTCTATCAAAAATTTTTCGGAAATCACCAGACTCTTCTTACCTTTAATCTCAGGAAGATAGTCCGATACAATTTCCTCTGCATGTAAAAAAGCGTCTTCCTCAACAGAAAGACACAGTGGTAAATTAAATCTGGTATGCTGATTCAAAATAATTCCCTTTCCAGACACACAAAGTCTTTTCCAAAAAGATTGCATGTACCAACCTGTGAAAAGCCTAGCTTATTGTATGATGCAAAAGCAACCACATGGCCTGTTTTCACCAAAATATGCACACTCTTTTTCCCTCTGCGCTTTAGCTCCTCAAAAGCATAGCGCATCATCTCTCGAGCAATTCCTTTATTGTGCATATCCTTTCGCACGCACAGTCGGGAAAGCTCTCCGCCCGGCGCCAAATCCCTACTCCAACACTCAAGAGCTTCGACTTCAGCATCCTGATCGATGGATATCACAGATATTATCTCTCCGGCATCATTTTTCATGGCAAAAAGAGAATCTCTCGACAGGTCAAATTCTATGGTTTCTTCGTTTGGATAATCCTCCGACCAATCGGCTGCACCATACAGCATGGTTCTGTACAGTGCAAGTATTTCTTCTTTATCTTCTGCCGTCGCATGTACTATTGTTCCGTTCACCGGTATGTTACTCCAATCACATCTTATTACGGCTTACAGATTTGCCAGTCTGTCAAGTTCGCTGTTCCAAGCCGCTTCCTGAATAATCATAACAACATCAGGGTCAATACTCTGTACAGGCTCAAATGAAGGACGTCCGGTATAGTAGCCCTGAATAAAATCTACTCCGAGCTCTATTACCTTGCGAAGCTCTTCCTCCGTCTCAACACCCTCTGCCAATACCTTTATATTGTTAAGTCTGGCAAAATCAATCACGCCCTTAACTATCATCTGCTTAGATTCATCCATATGAATATCTGTCATAAGGAATCTGTCTACCTTAACGATTTCAGGCTTGTAATTAATCAGGTTAATGATATTTGAATGTCCTGCTCCGTAATCGTCTACTGCAATAGAATTATTACCATTTTGATTACCGATATGTCTGATAGCCACTAATTCTTTACCGGTAATGGTATCCTGCTCGGTAATCTCAAATACACAGTTGCCGATATTTCCGGCAAATTTTTCTCCAAAACGCTTGTTGTCCTCTTCATTTAAGAAATGTCCGGGAATACAGTTGATAAATACCTTTCTATCGGCAAATTTATCCCTATCAGTTTCATATCTGGTCAGGACATTGAAAAGAGTAGCCTTTTCAATGTCATAGAGTCTGTTGTACGCTTTGGCGATAGCCAATACCTCAAGAGGATTAAAGCCTATACTCTCATCGGTTCTCATCAGTGCTTCATAACCGTATATTTCACCGGTTTTCGCGCTTACTATAGGCTGAAAATGATACTTAAACAGGTTTGCTTCCACCAATACACTGAATCTCTTGTACTCATTTTTCAGTGTAGAAAGAGATTCCTTTATGATTGAATCCTTGTTGAATTTCTTGGTATTGTTTATCATATCGCCTGCGGCTTTTTTCATCAGCGTCTCATACTTCGCTTCTGATGCAGTTACTGCGAAGCCACAGCCGGACAAAACCTGAAGATTATAGGGTTTTCCGCTGGATTCATTATAGTTGTCCAACAAATTATAAAAAAGAACTGCCGAATTGCCCACCTCAGGTGCCACCAAATCGACACTCTCATAATAGGTAGCAACAACAAACTGATCCTCACGAGTATGTGCTATATAAGAGTCTCTCGTATTGGCAACCTTAAGTGCCTCAGCCACAAAGCAAGCTGCCAAATCCGCTTCCTCAATTCCGTAATTATCCAGAATGAAATCATATCGCGGTATCTCATATACAGACAGTGCCAGCGCCTTATCAGCATTGTTCTCATCCTTGACAAAATCATCAAACCAACGATTCAGGCTGCGCAGATTTGGAAGCTCCGTAACCACATTGAGCATAGCATCCGAGTTTCTGGAAATTTTAAGAAATCTTGAGCGCAAATCCGACACTGCAATATGAATAATCATATTTATAAGGTTGAGCACTCGATTTACTATATGCGCATCATGTGTAACATTCTCAGTCCAGCTGAAAAGATATCCGCACGAGATCTTGCCGACATTAATTGAATCAATAATGCAAAGCATCTGGCTTTGAACCCACAATTCCTTAGCAGGCATCATATCACTTTTCTTGAATATGACATTTTTTGAACGTGAATTAAACACATTGCGCTCATGCACCATGTCAATGGTTGGCTTAAAACCATTGGCCGCCACACACATGAGTCGCTCATCCAGGAAATCATCTGTTCCGACATCAATTTTACCTGAATTGGACAGGATAAAAGATGGTCTCATAGCAATGCAGGAATTACTGTGCAAAATCTTGGCAATAGTACTGTAGAATGAACCTATATCACCATTACCGGAATTAATTCTAAGCAAAATCTCATTAAACAGAACATGCTCATGACCTATTACATCGATAGTCATCTTGTAATTATCTTCTGCCATCATTCTGAAATCTATATCATCCATCTCCCCACATCCGCAGGACTCGGACAATCTGAGGGAATATTTATTTCTGATATATTTTACAGGCTCTTTGCCCTCGAACAGACTGTTCAAGGCAGAAATACACTCATCCACAAAGCCCTTGCTGTTTGATATGCAGCTGGATAATCTGGGTTTGGCAAATTCAGCCATTCTTGCCCCGTCAAAGCCGGTAACAATAATATCCTCCGGGACACGAATTCCTCGTTCAGCCAATCTCTTGCATACCTGTATACCCATTGTGTCATTCGCACAAAAAATAGCTTCAGGAAGATTATCTCCGCGCACTGCAAATAAACGGTCCATAACCGCATCGGTAGGCACATCCCAGAAATCACCGTAATCCACCATACTCTCATCGAATTCAAGACCGTTCTCTGCGAGAACCTTCTTGTACACATCAATTCTTTTTTCTGAGTATTCATTCCCCTTAATACCGGCGACGAAGAAGGTATCCCTCTTACCGTGCTCGCAAATTACATGATTAAGCAAAGCAAAAAGTGAATCCTCAAAATCATTACTGATGGTATAACAATAATCATCCTCATCATTCTCAAGAATAACAGGAGTATTGTGTCTCTTGGCATCGCTAATTATTTTTCTGTAGATATCCTTATTTACAAATCCACTGCACAGAATAATTAAAGCATCAACAATATCATAGTTGATATAATCATAAATCTTGGCAGCACCGATATCGTCATCCTGATCCGTCCAGAAATCAAAGGATGAGTTAAATACGATGAGCTTAATATTGTTTTTTTCCGCTTCCTTGTGTAGACAGTCGACAGTTCTGGATCTTGGAGTATCATGAAGCTTTGTCATGCATACTCCTACAATTCGCTTCCCATCAATCATCAATTATTCCTCTTAGTTTCCATAGACTACAAAACACCTATAATATTACATAATATCGTGTTTTGTCAGTTTTCTAAACGGTATAATGCATAATTAATTTAGCTTATTTTTTGTAATATTACTTAAACGTTAACGCGAAACACTTTTTTTCGCAATTTTATAATATGTTTATTTGCGAAACATCACGAAAATGCTATAATTTAAGAGGAATTTGATACCTATTCTGCAGTCTGTATTTTATACTGCTTTATGCTATATACACGCGAACTTATCACTATGAGGAAGTCTGTATGTTATATAATATCCATTATGCTTTAGCATCTGTTATATTTCTTATCATTCAATTTGCGTATCTGCTTATTCAATACAATAAAGATGCTTTGACAGTAAAGCGTTTTCGTGAACTGCTTTTTTTCATGATAATTGCAGATATCGGCGACATTATTACCGCCGTCACCATTTCAATGTCTGATGTTATCCCTGTATGGCTTAACTATCTGCTTAATGTGCTCTATTTGGAGCTGACAGCTGCATGCATATCACTGTTTCCCAAATATATTCACGCACTTCTCGGCAAGGTTAAGGCCAGAACCATCATTCTGGATAGAATCAACAATATACTGTTGTTGATTTATGCCGCTTTATGCGCTTCAACACCAATCACACATTTAGTTTTCTATTTCGATGATAATCGCATGTATCAGCATGGTATGCTTTATTACGCAGTTTATCTCATGCCGATGTATTTATTTATCTATTCGTTTATCAGACTCATAAGTAATAAAAAATGCTTCAACAAAAAGCAATTTTATTCAATTATATTTTTTATCTTTTTCTCAATGCTCGGTCCTACCCTGCAGGTACTTTTACCTGATAATGTCCTGCTCGACTTCTTTGCCCTCAGCATTGCAACCTTCATTGTTATTTCAGGACTTGAGACACCCGACTTCATTCAGCTCGAAAAAGCTCTTAAAGAACTAAATGAAAATCGTATTCTTCTTCAGAAGGCTAAAATGAAAGAAGAAGAGATAAACAAAGCTGTTCACGAAATGACTAAATCCGCATCCTGGAGCTTACGTATGGATGCAGACGGCAATATTACCGAAACCTATTGGAGTGATGAATTCTTCTGGCTATTGGGATATGAACGTACCGAGCTCGATGGACGCGAACATCTCCTATGGGGCGATTCCCTTCACCCCGATGATGCAGAAAGTGCTATGAACGCTTTTATGTCAGGGCTTACCGGCAAGGAAGCGTACGATATCTATTACCGACTTCGCAGTAAAGACGGTGAATACAAATGGTACAGAGGTACCGGCGAGCTCAAATCCGATTCTGACACAAAAGGAACCGTATTCCTCGGTATTATTCAGGATACCAATGACAGAGTCGTTCAGGATGCTCTCATGAAGGAACGTCTTGCATTTCTTGACGAACTGCAAAAATCACAGGAAGCTCTTAAGGAAGCTCTTGTCAAAGCCGAGGCGGCTGATAGAGCAAAATCCGATTTCCTCGCCAATATGTCGCACGAAATCAGAACTCCTATCAATGCAGTTCTCGGACTTAATGAATTAATAGCAAGAGAAAGCACCGAATCCAACATCCAGATGTATTCATCTAATGTAGCTGATGCCGGCAATGCTCTTCTTTCACTGGTTAATGATGTTCTTGACTTTTCTAAAATCGAGGCAGGTCGTATGGAGCTTGCACCTGCAGATTACGAATTGAATATTCTTTTACGAGAGTGTAAGAATATGCTTACTACCAAAATCGTCACCAAGGGACTTGCCTTCAATATAAAAAACAATCCCGATATACCTAACTGCTTATATGGTGATGAAGTAAGAATCCGCCAGATACTGGTCAACCTGATGAACAATGCAGTTAAATACACCGATTGCGGTTCAATCACTTTGGACGTGGATTATGAACAATTGGATGACGATCGCGTACTCCTCAAGTTCTCGGTGACCGATACCGGCATAGGTATCCGCGAGGAAGATCTCCCTGCCCTCTTTGAATCCTTCAAACGAATTGACCTTGAACACAACAGAAAGCTTGAAGGAAGCGGTCTCGGACTTAATATTGCCAAATCGTTCATCGAGCTTATGGGCGGAACTATTGATGTAAGCAGCGTGTATGGTCAAGGTTCTACCTTCACTGTACATATTCCTCAGCTCGTTAAGGGCGATAATAAAATCGGTGTATTCAACATGGATAATGCCGACAGCAAAAAGAAAAAATATGTTGCCAGCTTCCATGCTCCGAATGCCAAGCTTCTGATTGTCGATGATGTTCCAATCAACATCAAGGTAATCAAGGGCTTGATTAGACAGACACAGGTAAATATCGATGCCGCCGAGTCCGGCCCTGAATGTCTTGAAAAAATGGCCACAACCAAATATGACCTCGTATTACTGGATCACATGATGCCAAATATGGACGGAGTTGAAGTAATGAAGAGACTTACCGAAGATAAGACACATGCTAACCAGGATACCCCCATCATAATGCTTACTGCCAATGCTATACTCGGCGCCAAGGAGGAATACCTTGAGCTCGGTTTTGCCGGATATCTCTCAAAGCCTGTTCATCCTGATGAACTCGAAGCAATGATTGTTAAAAATCTCCCCGCCGAGCTGGTTGAACTCACTCCGCAGAACTAACCTTATTTACTTATTTACTTATTTGCTTATTTGCTTATCTGCTTATTTTGCAAATCCGGCAAAGCATTTCTATCAGACGACAAAACAGCCCACCGAGGATTCCCCTCGATGGGCTGTTATTTTGGCTTTTTTATGCTTTTTATGGGCTTCTTATATCCGCACTTATATACGTTCTTATATACGCTCTTATTGTCTGCTATGTCTGTTTTTGTAGGCCCTTATGCCCTCATACACTCCGAGAATGGCGCATCCCACTGCATAGCATGCAATATCCTTAATATCAAATACTGAACCTATCAGCACTCTGAAAAATTTATTGTCACCCAAGCCTAGTCTGTCAACCAGACCCAAAAGCTGAAGGACCTCTACACCTGCCGCAAATATAAATATCCATAGCGGCAATAAACTTACCCGTTCGGGGACAATAATTCTGATAAAGCAATACAATACTATTACTACCAGGACATCACCTATATACGGTCTGATAAAGCTATCGTGAACAAACAACGCTATTAAAACCTCAACGACCAGCAGTACAAAGAAAGCAATAGCATAAAACAATCTCTTTTTATTCATATATTACTTTTCTTATTATTTTTTATTACTTCTCAGAGCAGAACTCAACTTTCTTGCCTTCAAGAATCATATTGGTGGTTCTTACTGCGCACATCTTGCCACACATTGAACAGGTATGTCTTTCTGCCGGAGGAGTGCTCTCATAGTAAGCCTGCGCCTTCTCGGGATCAATAGCGACCTTAAACATCTCATCCCAATCAAGCTTATGACGCGCTTCAGCCATCTTGTTATCAGCATCTGTAGCATGAGGAATGCCCTTTGCAATATCAGCTGCGTGGGCTGCAATCTTACTCGCCATAATACCTTCTCTTACATCATTTACGTCAGGAAGACGAAGGTGCTCTGCAGGAGTTACATAGCAGAGGAAATCAGCTCCGCTGGCAGCTGCAATCGCACCACCGATAGCAGAAGTGATATGGTCATATCCGGGTGCAATATCAGTAACAAGGGGTCCGAGTACATAGAAGGGAGCTCCGTGGCAGATTCTCTTCTGAAGCTTCATATTTGCTTCAATCTCGTTCATTGCCATATGTCCGGGACCTTCAACCATTACCTGAACATCCTTAGCCCAAGCACGCTCAGTAAGTGCTCCAAGCTCGATAAGCTCTGAAATCTGTCCTGCGTCAGTAGCATCATCGATGCATCCGGGACGAAGTGCATCTCCAAGGCTGATGGTTACATCATATTCACGAAGAATTTCAAGAACATCATCATAATACTCGTAGAAAGGATTCTCGTTACCGGTCATCATCATCCATGCAAAAAGAAGTGAACCGCCACGAGATACGATATTCATCTTTCTGGGATCTCTTCTAAAGGCTTCTACTGCTCTACGATTGATTCCGGCATGGATAGTCATAAAGTCTACACCTTCCTCAGCATGTGCTCTTACCACCTTAAGGAAATCCTGTGCGGTAATCTCAAGAAGATCCTTCTCAAGATATCCGATAGCATCATACATAGGAACAGTACCGATCATTGCGGGTGATTTTTCAATAAGCTGGGTACGGAAGGTATTAGTCTTACCATAATTACTAAGGTCCATAATTGCCTCAGCCCCAAACTTGATAGCAAGGTCAACCTTCTCCATCTCCACGCTGTAATCCTTGGCATCTCCGGAAATACCGAGGTTAACATTAATCTTGGTACGGAGTCCGCTTCCGATTCCTTCAGGAGAAATGCTCTTGTGATTAACGTTGCAGGGAATTGCAACTACACCTGATGCAACCTTCTCTCTGAGTACCTCTACATCCATATACTCCTTCTTGGCAACGATTTCCATTTCAGGAGTAACAATGCCCTTCTTGGCAGCTTCCATTTGTGTCTTGTAATCTCTCATTATCTTTTCCTTTCATGCAAAATAAGTTTGCAAAACAACTCTTGTTAATTAATTTGGATATATTACAATTACTCACTCTCAGTAATAGCAAATGCATGGTTCATCGGTCCGCTTCCCTTACCTAAATCCAACATTGCGGAAAGCGCTCCGGATATGTATTCCTTGGCCTTCTTAATCGAATCGCTCAAGTTCTCACCCTTAGCAAGATTAGCCGCAATAGCACTTGATAAGGTGCAGCCTGTTCCATGTGTATTGGGGTTATTGATTCTTTTTCCCTCAAACCACTCATACTTGTCGGCACTGTACAATAAATCATTGGCATCATTTATACTGTGGCCGCCCTTTAAGAGCACTGCACAATTGTACTGCTTGCTGATAATCTGCGCTGCTGCAATCATATCCTTGTCTGTAGCAATCTTCATATCCGCCAAAAGCTCTGCCTCAGGGATATTGGGTGTCACTACAGTTGCCAATGGAAGCAGCTTACTCTTAAGCACATCCACCGCTTCCTCGCTGATTAATCTCGCTCCGCTGGTCGCAACCATTACAGGATCCACTACAATATTATCAGCCTTCCAAAAAACAAGTCTGTCAGCAATTACTTCTATAAGTGCTGATGAAGAAACCATTCCGATTTTTACAGCATTCGGGAAAATATCCTCAAATACCGCATCCAGCTGAAGCTGTAAAAACTCGGGTGTAACTTCTGATATTCCTGTTACGCCGGTAGTGTTCTGCGCAGTCAAGGCGGTGATGGCACTCATGGCATATACACCATTCATGGTCATCGTCTTGATATCTGCCTG
>JAKSRU010000075.1 GCA_024403475.1 Lachnospiraceae bacterium
AAAAATATGTGAGATCAATGAGTCCTTTAGAATACGAAAAAATTATATCATTCGTAATTTATTAATGTCAATAAGCTAGTTAATAAGTTATTCAGAATTTTTTAAGGAAACTTAATAAATTATTAGTTGACTGTTAATCAAATGGTGTTATAGTTGATATAGAACAAACAAATAAATTAAGAATTTGAAAAATGTGCTATTATTAATTTATTGATTCGGGAGGTGTTCTTATGAATATCAATAAGTTTACACAGAAATCTATGGAGGCGGTTAATGGCCTCGAGAAGCTCGCATACGAGTACGGTAATCAGGAGGTTGAACAGGAGCATCTTTTGCTTAGTCTGCTCAATATTGAAGACAGCCTGATTCTTAAATTGATTGAAAAAATGGAAATAGATACCGAGCATTTCAGACGCCGTGCTGAGGCTGCTGTTCAAAAAAGAGTTAAGGTTAAGGGCGGCGACCTCAGAGTGGGACAGGCACTCAATCAGGTGCTTATCAGCGCTGAGGATGAGGCTAAGGGAATGGGAGATGAGTATATCTCTGTCGAGCATTTGTTTTTGGCTATGCTTAAAAATCCTAATCCTGAGGTTAAAGCTATTTTTGACGAATACGGTATCACAAGAGACCGCTTCCTTAAGGTTTTATCAGGAGTAAGAGGAAACCAGAAGGTTATGAGTGATAATCCGGAGGCTACCTACGATACGCTTGCTAAATACGGACAGGATCTTGTCGAGAGAGCTAAGCAGCAAAAGCTTGACCCTGTAATCGGAAGAGACAGTGAAATCAGAAATGTAATCAGAATTCTTTCTCGTAAAACCAAGAATAATCCGGTACTTATCGGTGAACCCGGTGTAGGTAAGACCGCAGTAGTTGAAGGTCTTGCACAGCGAATTGTACGAGGTGATGTTCCCGGTAATCTTAAGGACAAGAAGGTATTTTCACTGGATATGGGAGCCCTTGTAGCCGGTGCAAAATACAGAGGTGAATTCGAGGAACGTTTGAAGGCTGTACTCGAGGAGGTTAAAAAGAGCAACGGACAGATTATTTTGTTCATTGATGAGCTTCATACCATAGTGGGTGCCGGAAAGTCGGATGGAGCGTTAGATGCAGGCAATATGCTTAAACCTATGTTGGCGCGCGGTGAGCTTCACTGCATCGGTGCTACTACACTTGATGAGTACAGACTGTATATTGAGAAGGATCCCGCTTTGGAGCGTCGTTTCCAGCCTGTTTTGGTTGAGGAGCCTACAGTTGAGGATACTATCTCTATACTTCGCGGACTGAAGGAGAGATATGAGGTATATCACGGTGTCAAGATTTTGGACAGTGCGCTGGTATCAGCTGCAGTATTGTCCAACAGATATATTTCTGACAGATTTCTTCCCGATAAAGCAATAGACCTCGTGGATGAAGCATGTGCTCTGATTAAGACAGAGATGGACTCAATGCCGGCAGAGTTAGACGAGATGAACCGTCATATTATGCAGCTTGAGATTGAGGAGACAGCGCTCAAAAAAGAGGATGACCAGCTGAGCAAGGAAAGGCTTACGGCACTTCAGAAGGAGCTGGCAGACTTAAAGGAGAAATTCATCGTTCAAAAAACTCAGTGGGATGATGAGAAGAATGCGGTTGATAAGCTGTCTAAGCTTCGTGAGCAGATAGATGATGTGAACAATCAGATTCAGATTGCACAGAGAAACGGAGATTATGAGAAGGCTTCGGAGCTGACCTATGCCAAGCTGCCCGCACTTAAAAAGGAATTGGAGGCCGCGGAGGAAAAGCAGGAGAAGGCGGCTGCCGGAGACGGTAATAAGCTCGTCAGAGAGAGAGTTGAGGAAGGCGAGATTGCCAAGATTATTTCAAGGTGGACAGGTATACCTGTGACCAAGCTCACTGAAAGTGAGAGAAGCAAGACTTTGCATTTGGATGATGAGCTGCATACCAGAGTTATGGGACAGGATGAGGCAGTTACCCGTGTGACAGAGGCAATACTCAGATCCAAGGCAGGCATTAAGGATCCGAGCAAGCCCATTGGCTCATTCCTTTTCCTTGGTCCTACCGGTGTTGGTAAGACTGAACTTGCCAAGTCTCTTGCAGCATCACTGTTTGATGATGAGAACAACATGGTTCGAATCGATATGTCCGAGTATATGGAGAAGCATTCTGTAGCCAGATTAATCGGAGCGCCTCCCGGATATGTCGGATATGAAGAGGGTGGCCAGCTGACGGAGGCTGTACGCCGTAAGCCCTACAGTGTAGTGCTTTTTGATGAAATCGAAAAGGCACACCCTGATGTGTTCAATGTGCTACTTCAGGTGCTCGATGATGGCCGAATCACAGACTCTCAGGGCAGAACCGTAGATTTTAAGAATACTATTTTGATTCTCACTTCGAACATCGGTGCTCAGTATCTGCTCGAGGGAATAGACGATTCCGGAAATATCACCGACGAAGCAGAAGAGAATGTAATGGCTGAGCTTAAGCTCCATTTCCGCCCGGAGTTCCTTAACAGACTTGACGAAACAATTCTGTTCAAGCCTCTTACCAAGGATAATCTGGCCGGCATTATCTCACTTATTGTGGCAGAGATTAATGACAGACTTGCAGATAAGAGAATCAAGATTGAGCTTACTCCGCAGGCGGTAAACTATATTACAGAGGAGGCCTATGATCCTGTATACGGTGCAAGACCGCTCAAGAGATATGTGCAAAGATATGTTGAAACTGCAGCGGCTAAACTGATTTTGGCGGATAAGGTCCATGAAGGCGGAACAATTCTCATAGATGAGTGGAACGGTGAATTGACCGTATCAGCGCAGTAAACTTTTTCGTAAACTTATCAGCTAAGAAATATGCCTGATGGTTTTGAATAAATTATTAAAACATCTGTTGAACCTGAAACGGTTAGGCTCAACAGATGTTTTTTTGTTCATTTTGTTTTATAATGAAAAATAGTATATTAATCAGTTCACTTCGGAGGTGACTTATGAACGTTAGCGAATTGCAGTCAATGATATACGGTGCTGCTTCTACAGGCGCAACCGGTAATGTAAATAGTACAAATACTGCGACTCAGACCGTAAAAGCGGGTACAGCCTCAGAGGTGAATACCAATGCATTTTCGGCAGCATTAAGTGAGGAAGTAAGTAAGATCAGTGACGCTTACAAGAGCAGTGCGGCTGAAGATAGCAAGAACGCGGAAAAGGTGGCAGATTTTAGGAAGCTTGCTTCAACCTTGGATGGCTCGGTGTTGGGAACAATGACTGCAAATGCTACAGATGCGGATATTGCAGCATTGTCTGATGACTTGCTCGGAACAGGCAAAGGTCGTGAGGTTTTGGCTAAACTTATGGAAGGGCATTTTAACAATATAGTCATGTCAGACTCAGATGATGACAGTGACAAGGATATTCTGGATAATACTGTTGATTCCTACAACGAGCGGGTGTCTGAAACGCAGGCATTGTTGGACGGCTTAGAGAAGGTAAGTACTACACTTTCCAAGTAATAGATATTTATGAATAAAAGTAATAAGAAAAATAGAAGCTGTAAAAGAATTAGAAATTATATATTTGCAATACTGCTGGCAGGATGCCTTTTGATTTGCGGTTGTGGTACAAAGGTGGTTCTCACAACGGGTTTCGGCAAGGAAGATGTTTTCATAATCGGAGATACAAAGTGTACTTTGCCGGAGATGAAGGTTTACCTCACTGATATTCAGAATCAGTACGAAAATGTATATGGGTCAGGTATTTGGGAGGCTGAGCTTGATGGGGTCACTTTGGAGCAGAATGTGAAGGATACAGTGCTTGCACGTATGGCTCAGGTAAAAACCATGTACCTTATGGCGGTGGATAACGGAGTTACCCTTTCACAAGAGGATATGGAAAAGGTGGAAATCGCGGCCGATGCCTATTTTTCAGGGCTTACTCCGGAGCAGATTGAGTATATGGGTATCACCAGGGAAATGCTGGTTAATATGTATACGGAATATGCTATAGCCAATAGGGGATATGATGCCGTTATTGAGGAGATAAATCCTGAAATCAGTGATGACGAGGCGAGAACCGTAATCGTTCAGCACATTTTTCTGGCCACAGGTGTGTTTGACGGAGCAGGTAATTTTGTAATGTACAGCCAGGATAAAAAAGCTGATATTTATAATGCTGCTATGGAAATAAAGCAGCGCGCCGAGGACGGAGAGGATTTTGAAGCACTGGCAGCAGAATACAGCGATGAGGATTTACTTACTCTGTCATTCGGACGCGGTATGATGGATGAGGCAATTGAGATGGAGGCTTTCTCGCTGGCAACAGGTCAGATAAGTGCCATCGTCGAAACGGAAAAGGGACTTCATATCTTTAAGTGTATCAGTACTCTTGACAGGGAGCAGACAGAAGCCAACAAGGCGGTCTTGGTTGAAGAGAGAAGGCAGATTGCCTTTAAGGCCAAATATGATGCTTTTGTATCCGGATTGGTTAAGAATCTGAATAACGAGCTGTGGGACAGTATTACTCTTAATTATGATATTGATATTAACAGCCCGTTTTTTGAATTATATGATGTTGGTTTTGAAATTTATTGATAAAATTTAGTCTTTTTTTACTTGTGTTAGCTTATATAAGCATATAAAATGATATTAATATGCCGGTTTAGGCAGAAAAAACTTTATAAATGCCTGTCCATAGTCAGAAATTGGGAATTAGGACTGACGGGCGACAACTTATTTTCAGGAGGATTTTTTAATGCAGTACGGACATTTCGATCTTGCCGCAAAGGAGTATGTAATTACTCGTCCCGACACACCTGAACCTTGGTGTAACTACCTCGGTTCACCCGCTTACGGTGCAATCATTTCGAACAATGCAGGAGGCTACAGCTTTGTTCAGAGTGGTGCAAACGGACGTATTTCGAGATATCGTTTTAACTCAAAGATGTCACTTCCCGGAAGATATATTTATCTCCGCGACAATGACACCGCTGATTATTGGTCAGCAACCTGGCAGCCTGTAGGCAAGCCCCTTGATACCTACAAGACCACCTGTCAGCATGGTACCGCATATACTATTATCACTACCGATTATGCGGGAATTAATTCTAAGACTACTTATTATGTACCTCAGGATGCTACCTATGAAGTATGGAGCTGCAAGGTAACCAATACCACTGATAAGCCTCGTAAGCTTTCAGTATACGGTTTCATCGAGTTCACCAGTGACAGCAACTATAACCAGGACCAGGTAAACCTTCAGTATACCCAGTTCATCACTCGTACTTCATTTGAAGGCAACAAGATTCTTCAGCACATCAATGAGAACTCAGGTAAGGATGAGACCGGTTCTAACCACAGAGAGCGTTTCCTCGGACTTGCAGGAGCCAAGGTTGATGCTTACAACGGATCACTTGATAAGTTCATCGGTGCATACAGAACATATGCAAATCCTATCGCTGTAGAGTCAGGTAAGTGTGACAATGCACTTAACTTCAATGCTAACGCTTGCGGTGCTCTTCAGTCTGATATCGAACTCGCTGCAGGCGAGACTAAGACTCTTACCTATATCTTCGGACAGAGATGCAATACCGAAGCTAACGAGATTATCGCTAAGTACGAGGATGCTTCTGTAGTTGATAAGGAAGTAGAGACTCTTAAGAAGTATTGGCATGCAAAGCTTGATAATTTCTCTGTTGAGACTCCTTCAGAAGAGTTCAACAATATGATTAATGTATGGAACGCTTATCAGTGCTTCATCACCTTCACATGGTCAAGAGCAGCTTCTCTTATCTACTGTGGAGAGAGAAACGGATACGGTTATCGTGATACCGTTCAGGATATTCAGGGTATTATCCATCTTGATCCCGAAATGGCACTTGAGAAGATTAAGTTCATGATTTCTGCACAGGTTAACAATGGTGCAGGTCTTCCTCTCGTAGTATTTGATTTTGTTCCCGGCAATTCAGGAACTCCTGATGATCCCGAGTGGGTAAAGATGACCGGACATCCTTCATATCGTGCAGACGATGCACTCTGGCTCTTCCCTACAGTTTACAAGTATGTAGCTGAGACCGGAAATGTTGCATTCTTCGATGAGAAGATTCCTTATGCTAATGGCGGTGAGGATACCGTTTATGAGCACCTTAAGAAGGCAATTGATTTCTCTATGAATCATATGGGAGATCACAATATGCCCGCAGGTCTTCATGCAGACTGGAATGACTGCTTGAGAATGGGTGCAAAGGGTGAATCTACCTTCGTTGCATTCCAGCTCTACTATGCACTCAACATGATGCTTGAGATTGCAGCAGACAAGAATGATACTGAATATATTAAGTTCCTTGAGGATGTTAAGGCTAAGCTTGGCGCTACTCTTGAGAAGTGCTGGGATGAGGATCGTTTCATTCGTGGTATCCGTGATAACGGTGTTATCGTTGGTGCTAAGAAGGATCCTGAAGCTAATATGTGGCTCAACCCTCAGAGCTGGGCAGTTATTTCAGGCTTTGCAAGCAAGGAGCAGGCTGACAAGGCAATGGATTCAGTTGAGTCTATCCTCAATACTCCTTACGGCTTGAAGCTTCTTGAGCCCCCTTATGTTGATCACTATTTCGATGGTGCACTTATGCACATCTTCAATCCTGATACCAAGGAGAACGGTGGTATCTTCTCTCAGTCACAGGGATGGATTATCCTTGCTGAGTCACTTCTTGGCGATGGTGACAGAGCATTCAAGTACTTCCTTGAGAGTTCTCCTGCAAGCATGAATGACAAGGCAGAGATTCGTGGAATCGAGCCTTATGTTCACGGACAGTTTGTAGAGTCAACAAGAAGCCCTTATGAAGGACGCGCTCATGTACATTGGCTTACCGGAACCGGTTCTACTGTAATGGTAGGCTGCGTAGAAGGTATCTGCGGTATGAGACCGACTCCTGAAGGACTTGTTGTATCTCCTTCAATCCCTTCAAGCTGGGATGGCATGAAGATGGAGAAGAACTTCCGTGGAACTCACCTTTCTATCAAGGTTGAGAATCCTAATCATGTGGCAAGCGGTGTAGCATCACTTACTCTTAACGGAGAGAAGCTTGAGGGAACACTTATTCCTGCTTCAAAGCTTCAGGCTCAGAACGAGGTTGTTGTAGTTCTTGGCTAATCTGAATGATTAAGTAATTTTCAATAGGTATTACCGTGGAAAACTGCGGTAATACCTATTTTTATGGGAGCGATTATGAGAGGTATTGATGATTACGATTATGAGCTTGCTCAGAAAAAGGAGCGCTATAGCTTTAGATTTACCGTGAATTTCAAGAAGATGTATATGATGAATAATACTCTCAGAGAAGATAACGGTGAAAGGGATGAGGAGTATCCCAAGAATATATTTGTGACTATGCTTTTGGGAATATGGCTGGCAATGACTGTACTGTTTTGCTTTTCCAAGAATTTCCTTTGGATAGTGACATTGCCCTTTATGGTCTTTTATATAATTGCATTAGTAGGAGTATTCAAAAATTGGAAAGAATACAAGTACAAGATGTGGCAGATAGTACTGATGACCATAGGAGGATTTTTGATTTCGGCAACAATCGGGGTGCTGTTTCAGATGTTTGTACTTAAGCTTTAAACAGAATGAGCATATATCATAGAAAATGTTGAAATATTTCAAATAGTATAGAGATATATGTGTTATTTTTTGGTATAATCGAAATGTTGAGAATAGAATTCGTAAACTTATGAATTTTATGAGTCGTACATGTACGACTCGGGGGAAGGACATACAAATGAGCTTGAAAGAATTAGTTTTGCCTAAAGAATTTCCATATGCATATGAGACTCATCTTCATACCTGTCAGGGTTCGGCATGTGGTCGCAGCACCGGAGCTGAAATGGCCAAGGCGTGCAAGGAAGCAGGATATACAGGAATCATAGTCACAGATCATTTTGTTCACGGCAATACTGCTGTAGACAGATCGCTGCCGTGGTCCGATTGGGTAGAAGCCTATTGCAAAGGCTATGAGGATGCCAAGGCTACCGGAGACAAAATAGGACTTCAGGTATTTTTCGGATGGGAAGCCTGCTATCATGGAACTGAATTTTTGATAAACGGACTCAGCAAGGAGTGGCTTCTTGCTCATCCTGAAATTCGTGATTGTACAATTGAGGAACAGTTTGAACTTGTACACAGTGGCGGCGGAATGGTAGTACATTGTCATCCGTATAGAGAGGAGCCGTATATTCCGGAAATCAGATTATTCCCTGAATATTGTGATGCGGTGGAGGGAGTTAATGCTACACATGTATGCAGACTCAGCAAGTCGCATTTTGATCCTCAGTTTGATGTGAGAGCTCAGGCCTATGCTAAGGAGCATAATAAACCGATGACTTCGGGTTCGGATATTCACAGTACCGATTTGTTTTACGGAGGTCTGGCTTTTGGCAGAAAACTCGAAGACAGCAAGGATTATATTAAGGCTATAATGGGTAGGGAACCTGTTGTATTGCTTACCGGTAATGAGACCGCGGGAGATGCATAAGAAAACAGATATAAACTGCAGGTCGGGGGAAATATTACCCGACCTGTGTTAATGATGAGGCATTGTTAATTGAAGAAGACATACGAAACTAAAAGCTCAATTAAAAATGGCATAAAGCGAATGATGTTTATCGGTGTGTCGTTTATCATCGAGACGACCATTATTGTATTACTTTTTACCAGTCTCTACCATTATGCAGAGGCGGTGAGCATTGTAATGCGTGTACTGAGCGTGATTACCATTCTGTATATTTACGGTCAGCCAAAAACATCAGCTATGAAAATGCCATGGATTATATTGATATTGGCATTGCCGGCATTTGGAATTGCAATTTTCCTTACTATAGGATTAAATGCCAGCCCTCGTCTGTTATCACGCAACTTTTTGGATATAAACAGACAGGTTATGAAGGTTGTGCCGGACAATGATGATTATTCCGGGGAGCTTAAAGAGGATAATCGAATAGCTTACGGTATCTCGAATTATGTAAAAAAATATTCGGGATTCCCGGTGTACAAGAACTGTGGAATTAAGTATTATTCACAGGCAACGGATGGCCTTGAAGCTATCCTTGAAGATTTAAAAAAGGCAGAAAAGTTCATATTCATGGAATATTTTGCCATTGAAAACAGCGACACCTGGAGACGGATAGAAGAAGTGCTGGTCCAAAAGGTTAAGGAAGGTGTCGAGGTAAGGGTGTTCTATGATGATATAGGAAGTATCGGCTTTGTCAACCTTGATTTTTCGAAGCATCTTAATTCGTTGGGAATTAAATGTAAGGTATTCAATCCTTGCGTAGTAGGTTGGAAGCTTATCTTAAATCATCGAGATCATCGTAAGATCACAGTGATTGACGGTAAAATTGCATACACCGGCGGATTCAATCTTGCCAATGAATATTTTGGTGTTACCCATCCATACGGACAGTGGAAGGATACAGGAGTCAGATTGGAGGGCGAGCCGGTTAACAGTTATACGGCTGCTTTTCTGGCAATGTGGCATTTTGACAGAAAAAAGACCGTGACCGTTGATGCAGATGTTGATATATATCCATACATGACCTATGAAAATAAGGATAATGTATCCGAAAGGGGCTATGTACATCCGTATGCGGATACGCCTCTCGATCATGAGAATCTCGGTGAAGAGATTTATATCGGAATTATTAACCAGGCACAGGATTATTGCTATTTCATTACTCCTTACCTGATAGTGACGGATGAGATGCTGCATGCCTTGAGGCTGGCAGCGAAAAGAGGAGTTGATGTGCGAATAATCACTCCCGGTATTCCTGATAAAAAGATTGTATATCGTCTGACACGGTCATATTACAGTGCACTGATAAAGTCCGGCGTAAGAATCTATGAATGGACACCCGGCTTTTGCCATGCCAAGGTTTGCGTTTCTGATGATACTATGGCAACCTGCGGTACGATAAATCTGGATTACAGATCTTTGTATCACAATTTTGAAGATGGCTGTTTGATGATAGATGTAGATGCCATTAAAGACATTAAGGCAGATTTTGAAAATACCTTTAAGGAATGTACAGAGGTTACAAATCTTCCCAGATATCATCGTAAAAGAGATATTAATATTGCAGACAGATTACTCAGGCTCTTTGCGGAGTTTTTGTAATGCGCCGATTAAATCCCATGTGAAAGGTCATATGAAAATCCGAGCGAATTTCGGTATGAGAAGCAGGTTTTATTAAAAAAATATAATCTAATTATTAAATGTTAGCACTCACGGCAAGTGAGTGCTAATTTTATCTTGACTTATATTTCAAGTGGCAATACAATGTCTCTTGTGGGTAGGATATACCACAATTATTTTATTTATCTCCGTGGAAATCACGAGACATATAGTCAGAAAGAGAGGCAGTTAATTATGGCAAAAAACGGAAGTTTATCAATTACAAGTGAGAATATTTTCCCGGTAATCAAGAAGTGGCTCTATTCAGATCACGACATTTTTTATCGTGAGCTTGTTTCAAACGGATGTGATGCTATTACTAAGCTAAAGAAGCTTGATATGATGGGAGAGTATACACTTCCCGACGGATTTAAGGGTAAGATTCAGGTTATTACCGATCCTGAAAAAAAGACTCTTACGTTTATTGATAACGGTCTTGGAATGACTGAGGCAGAGGTTGATGAGTACATCAATCAGATCGCATTTTCAGGTGCAACAGATTTCATTGAGAAGTATAAGGACAAGAGCAATGCCGATCAGATTATCGGTCATTTCGGACTTGGTTTTTATTCAGCATTTATGGTAGCTGATGAGGTTACTATCGATACCCTTTCCTTCCAGGCAGGAGCAAAGCCTGTTCACTGGGAGTGCGATGGTGGTACCGAGTACTCTATGGAGGAAGGCGATAAGGCTGAGGTTGGTACCAAGATTACCCTTTATCTCAATGAGGATTGCCTTGAGTTCTGTAATTACTACAGAGCACAGGAAGTACTTAAAAAGTATTGTTCATTCATGCCTTATGAAATTTATCTTTCACAGAAGGATACCAAGGAGACTTCAATCATTAAGGTTGAGGAGAAGCTTGATACCGATACTGTAAT